>JAPZAS010000008.1 GCA_027460525.1 Candidatus Methanoperedens sp. | reverse complement strand
GTCGGCGGCGACGACGCGGAAGCGTTCCGGCCCCACGCCGATGGCCTCGGCGGCGATCTGCATCATCACCGTGCTGGAGCCCTGACCGATGTCCGCGGCGCCGGTGAAGAGCGTGATCCCGCCGTCGGTGTCGAGCTTGAGGGTGACGGTGGCGTGGGGCATGTTGGAACGGAATTTGATTTTTCAGTACTGAAAAAGCTATCCATGTTATTATCGAATGAAATTATCCGGGAAGCCTTTGTGCGTGAAATCAGGGACAACGAGAGATTTAATAAGCTTGTAGAGGATATTCTGACAAAAGAAAAAAAGTTTCGTATAAAAGACATATCTACGTTAATAAAAAGTTTAATATGATAGAAAACATCATCTGGCTGGCGCTTGGATTGCTTGTTATAGCCTCTGTCATCCCGCAGGGGAATAAGCTCAAACTTACGATAGCCGGCGCAGGCTGGCTGTTTTTTTCAGTGCACTGGGCGCTGCAATGGCAGCATTATTTTGGGCTCGGGGATTATACCAATGTGGTTTTAACCGTGCTTGCATCGGCTTTTTCTGTTATTATTGGTGTTGTGCTGATACGGCAGGACAAAAGCCTTCTTGGAAACAATAACGGCATAAGTACCATGACCTCAATCTCCATGGCTTCCACTGCTGCCGCCATAGGCGGGCTTTCCTATTTTGTATTTTCCGAGATCCCCTCGATGAACGAGTGGCTTATCTCAACAGTGGCGAACCAGACTATATGGCTTGCCTCGGTTTTCGGGATTATGGTAACAAGACTGGACTGGAACCTGCTTGCAGTCAACGGCTACAGGGTCGAAATAATTCTGGCATGCACCGCGATTGAAAGTATTGCATTGTTCATCGGGATAATCGCAAGCGTCAGGGCACCGTTTAAGAGGCTTACCTTGGCGTTCCTCGTATCGGTTCCAGTAATATACGGCTTGAATCTGCTAAGGAATGTTTTTGTGGTTGATGCTTATGGAATGACGTGGTTTGGCGACCCTGAAACGAGTTTTTATGTGGCCCATACGCTCATCGCAAAAATAGGTTCCCTCATAGCATTATTCATAATCGCATACGCTGTATTGAAAATACTTCCCGAGATCATAGATATGATTGACGGGATTTTGAATCTGGTAAGAGGTATTTTCAAGCATGCTGGCTAAGGGTTCCTTTTCATGGATCGGGGCAATGGTGCTGTTCACCGCTGTTACGGGGTATTTTTCAAAGACTGTCTCAGGTGTTATTTCTATGGTGTTCTTTTTTTTGTTCGCCCTCGGATTTGCTTTGACTCTCTTTTTTTTCATATTCTTCCGCGACCCCAAGCGTACTCCGCCCGGGGATGAGGATGATGCGGTTTCGCCTGCTGACGGCAGGGTAATCTCTATACAGAACAGGACTATCTCTATTTTCATGAACATCCATAATGTCCATGTGAACAGGGCTCCTCTTGCAGGTAGAGTCACACATATTGATTATAAACCCGGCGGTTACATACCTGCGTTTAACAAGGATTCGTATGTAAACGAAAGAAATCATGTCGTGATAGATCCTGGCAAGGGAATACTTGAGCTTACTCAAATAGCCGGCATTCTTACGAGGCGCATCGTCTCTTATATCAGCGAGGGGACTCGTGTGAACAGAGGGGAGCGCATCGGCATGATACGCTTTGGTTCGCGCGTGGATGTGGTAGTTCCAGAGGAATATGAATTTGTAGTCAAGCTGAATGACAAAGTGCGAGCAGGAGAGACCATAATTGCAATGAAGAAAGACAAAACAAGGGGAAAATAATGGGAGAAAATATCCTGAAACTCATCAAGCCGGCTGATATTATTACCCTTGTAAATGCCCTGCTCGGTTTTGCCTCGATAATAATGACTTTGAGAGGAGAGGTTGAAAGCGCGCTGGTGCTGGTTCTTATTGCTGTGATAGCAGACGGTGCTGACGGCGCGGTGGCGCGGTATTCGGGATACGGGGTTCTTGGCGCGAACCTTGATTCGCTTGCCGATGTGATTTCTTTTGGGGTTGCGCCTGCTGTTCTGGCGTTTGTTTTTCTCAACGGATATTTTTCGTGGGTATTTTCGGGTCTTTTCCTTGTATGCGGCACGCTGCGACTTGCCAGGTTCAATGCAGCAGGGAAAAAGGACGGGTTTGAAGGAATACCAATAACATCTGGGGGTTTTGTTGTGGCGCTGTTTCTTCTGATGAGGGATTATGTGCAGTATTTTGAATATATGTTCATTCTTCTTCTTGTTCTCCTGTCTTTGCTGATGATAAGCACCATAGCTTATCCCAAATTAAAGAACCCTGCTATCCTTGCTCCGATGGTGCTGCTCATTGTTTTTGATGTTGCGGCTTTTTATCTGGGTTATCCTGGTGCGGTAAAAAAGGCATCATTGCTCCTGTTTATCCTGATTTTTGGTTACATCCTAAGTCCGATAGGAAGGAGATATTATGATAGAAATCAATAATCGTGACATGGCAATATTCGAGGCTGGCATCAAGCTCGGGGCGCTGTACCACCAGTTTGTAGGCACGCCGATTAATGTTGATACCATAGACGACCTTTCAAGAGCGATAGAAGAAAGCGTTGCTCTTCAGCCCTATGTCCGAAGCGTGAGTGTTTCGATTGAGAGGGATATGGCAGAGAAAAAGCAAAACCCGAAGTTCAAATACTGCGAACTTGAAGGGCGCATGCTGCATGTGAGTTTGCAGGTGCTTTACAAAAATATTATTGCGCATGTGGAACTTGCATATGATGAGGAAAAGGATTACCCGATGATGAGCATTAAGAAAATTGAGGAGATGTAAAAAGATTTAGTCTCAAAACATGCCCCTTACCTTCCGCATCGTCCTCGTTGAACCAATATACAGCGGCAACATAGGCTCAGTAGCCCGCGTGATGAAGAATTTCGGTTTTCATGAGCTTGTACTCCTGAACCCCTGCGAGCTTGACATGCCTGCGCGTGTAATGTCCCTGCATGCGTATGATATAATCGAGAACGCAAGGATTGAATTTTCCTTGAAAGATGCCCTTGCGGGCTCAAATATCCTCGTGGGCATGACGGGAATTCCAGGAAAGACGGATAACAAACATATGAGAATGCCTGCCCTTTCTCCCCGCGCACTAAAAGAGAAACTTACAGGCAAAAGCGGAATCGTTTCGCTTGTCTTCGGCAGGGAAGACCACGGGCTTCGGAATGAGGAGCTTGAGTTATGCGATATCATCGTGAATATCCCAACGAGCCGGGAGTATCCCAGCATGAACCTGTCCCATGCCGTTGCCGTGGTCTTGTATGAATTGAGCGATGTGAAAGCAGATAAGACTTATCTGGCTCCCCATTTTGACCTCGAGCTTCTGTATGAGCACATCGAAGAAGTTCTCTCTGATATCGAGTACAAGGAACATAAAGAAGACAAGACAAAGCTGATGCTTCAGAGGATACTGGGGAGGGCTGAATTAACCGGGCGCGAGGTCCAGACACTTCGCGGAGTGCTGCGCCGCATACAGTGGAAATTAAATAAATTAAAAAAAGGTAGTTAACTTTTTAAGTTTTTAAACTATTGGTATTGACCAAAACCAGAGAAGTATGGATAACCCCCTTAAATTAATGCTCAGTTGCTTTTTATCAAAGCCGAGGATAGCAGAAAGCCAGTCCATCCAACCAGCTGAGCTCAAAGGCGACCTGAAAGTGGCTGAGTTTATCCCGTTCTTCATTGTAGCTTCCATCGAAGTCGGGAACACCACAACCAAGTGCATTCTTACTGCCACGAATATGAAGGAAGGGCGTACCCGGCTTTTGAACAAGACTGTGAAGATGACACGCGATGTAAGGAAACCTAAACCAGATGAGCGGATTTTCGGTACCACCTTAAGCGGCGTATCGCTAACAAGGGAGTCGATTGCGGAATTAGTCCGAGACACACTGCTCGAGGCGCATGAGGCTGTTCATCTCGATATCACAACAGACCTTGATTTTGCTGTGAGGTCAACGGGCGTTGTTGCAGGATTCTCATCCCCGCATGAAGTAGGAGAATTCATAAAAGCCCTTGCAGACGGCTGCCTCCTTGCAGGCATCCCTCCCAAAAAAATGGTTCCTGCTATGTCCATTGAGAACATACCCGTAAAATTCAGAGACCACACCCTTATTGATAAGATCGTATTCACAGGCGCTGTCGGCGGGGTTCTCCCGCCTGTGGGCTCAACGGGTGTGGAAATAGTCGCAAATGAAATGGAAGGTGAGCTTTCAACGGCAGGCATCAAAGAAGGTGCAAAATGGGCGGGCGTGGATTTCAGGAACCCTGTTTTTTCCATGGACTTCGGAACCACGCTGAAAGGGCGTATCACCAACGATGACATACCGTATGCAAAAACGATAGCCAACCTTTGCGGTTATGCGGGTGCGATTCCGGATGCGGTGATAAAAGGCACAGGGCTCGTGGATAGAAGACACGGCGCAGCGCTTGATCTATTCCACAATAATAAAGAGCGCATGATATGGCTCTCAAAAAGCGCCGTCATCAAAAAATACGCGAAGGTTATTCATGAGCTGATAACAATAGAACTTGTGCCAGAGGACAGAAACAGGTACGGAAGCGTGCCTGTAGACCCGGCGGCTGCAAAAGAGATAGGTGTTGCCCTAATCGGATGCGATGTGGGTGAAAACGGGGGCAAGATGCCAAAATTAACCGATATAGGAGCTGAAATATATTTAAAACACGGTTTAAAGACGGTTTTTGCTACTCTTGATCTGGTGTCGGCAATGATGGTTGGGCGGCTGGTGAAACTTGCTTTGGATAATAAACTCATCTCGGAGAAGACATCCATAGGTTTGACTGGAAGGGCAGCCATCACAGGCTGCAAACCCCATCTTATTTTAAGAAGCATTGAAAAACTTGGGATTTATGAAAAGCCACAGGAACGAGTGGTGTTTGTGGACGATGGTCTTGCCAGAGGCGCTGCTGTGATGGCGCGATGCATGAACTCGATGGGAGTCCCGAAAAACCCAATCGGAGGCATAAGGGGCGGCGGGTGCGTGCTGAACAAGCGTATCGAGTATTATAAAAAATCAAAAGAGAGGAGTTCGACATGAAAGCGCTTCTGTTGATGGGATGCCCTGAACTGCCTGTGCAGACGGCGGCGGCGCTTTATATCGCCAGCAAACTGAACCGCGAAGGGTTTGATGTGACTGCCGCCGGCAACAAGGCTGCCATCAGCCTGCTTCTTAATTCAGACCCTGAGAAACATTATATCAAGAAGGTGATGGAGCTTGACAGGTGCATCGGCGCCCTTGCTGAAAAGAAATTGGACTTCGACCTTTGTTTTGTGTTCATACACAGCGACAGCGGGATTTCATATCTTGCCACCGTCAAATCATTATCGAAAGCAAAAACAGTGGCGGTTATTTTCGGGAAGGAGATTGAGCCGCTCATCGAAGCCAGCGAGGATTCGATAATAATAGCGGCAAAGGCTGTGCATAATCCCACGCCTCTTCGGGCGCAAATCGACGGGGTGAAGTCATGGGCTGCATTGACGAGATGAACTATGAGATACTGCTGCCCAATAGCTCCTTCAAGGAATGCGCGGATTTTATAAAGAAGAATTTCAAGGAGATATATTATGTCGAAGCGGGTTTTAAGATTTTTGATAATTATCTGATAGGGGTTCCTCCGATTCCGATTGCTGTGGATGGGGATTTTATCATTATGCCATATGTCAAGCCCTGCCACGGGAGTTTTGTGCTGAGGATACCGGGGAAGGAGGAAGTGGAGAGGATGAGGAAGGGGAAGTGAGAGGGTGGCAACTATTAAAGAAATGGCATAAGAGATGTCCTTTTTTGGAGATGCTATACAAATCTTTTAAGCTTATGATTCAAACTATCATTCAAGTTTATTAAATCCGCATCTTCAATGGATACAAGTGTTAACCCATTTTCTTTATATAATTTTTCTTTATATTTTCTGTGTGCTCCGTCATCTTTCGAATGTACTGAACCCCAGAACTCTATATATGCATCATATTTTGGTAAATACCAATCACAATATAATACGCTGGAAAATGGCAATTTTTCTTCACATTTATGTTCTATTCCATTATCGCTAAGCCAGTCATCTATTCTAACCTCTCCGCTTGACCGTACCATGTGAGTATCTTTACATTTATAGACTTTCTTTTCATTGAATATCTTATTTTGTAACTTTTTTATTTGCCCGCATCCAAAACAAAATTCATAAGATGGATTATCTAGCATCTTCCCACAAATTGGGCAAGTGCAATGCGGGTCATAATCTTTTATTATATCTTCTATTATCAAGCCCGTCTTTGCTATGTGGGCATAAAGTTGTCCATAATGTGGTATTTTTTTAATTTTATTACTACCTATCATTATGAATTTTTGTTGAGTCCTTGAGACTGCCACATTTAATAGCGTTCTGCCTTTATTACCTGTAAATAACGGGCCGAACTTATTGGATTCGGCAGGTGAGAATATTATTATCCCCTTCTCTTGTCCTTGATACTTATGTACTGTGCCACATTCTATTTCAGGTAATTCTTTTTTTATTAACTTATGTTGCCCTTTAAATGGTGTAATTACTGCAATTTCATTAGCTATTTCATCACCATATGCTCTCTTAAAATTAGCCACAATGTTTTTTATTAAATTCACTTCATATTTGCATTTCCATGATCCCCCATCTTTTTCATTCCAATATTCACGTAAAAACCAAATCATCTGAGGTTCTTTGCCAATTATTTTATCTAATCCATCCTTTAAATCAAAATTAGTTTTGATATTATCTGAAGTCTTCAACTCATTGTCATAAAAAATCATACTAACGAAATCGGCTATGTTTTTCTGCATTCTGTACTGCTCTTTAAGCATTTTTGCACAGTTGTTGTTAGAGCCGACTTTTTTATAAAGAAGTTCGAATATGCTTTGTCTCATTTCTGGATTTTCATCTAAAAAGGGTCCCACGTACCTTTTGTCTTCCCTTATAACTGGTGGAAGTTGTTTATGATCGCCTAAAAAAATTACTTTTTTTGATTGAATCATAGGAATTAGTGCGCTTGGGACCTCTACGGAACCAGCTTCGTCCATTATAGTCAGATCAAATTCGATTAGCTTGAAAATCTTTGGTGTTTCAAAAATCGTTGTTGCGATTACATCATAACGCTTTAAAACCAAAGCTGTTATATTATCTAACTTCTCTGCTTTCTCAGTCTCCAAAGATTTTATATTTTTTTCGATAGGCTCCAATTCTCTGTTAAGATTCAAAATAATGTCTCTTAATGCTTTAATTTTAACTTCATTTTCTTTAATATCAAATGAGCTTTCCTTTTGCAGTTTTTCGATTTTTGTTATAATTTTTTTGATGTTTTTTTGAAGTTGTAGCAATTTGTCTTTAGTTGCCTTGTCGTTGATTAATTCAAAATAATTTTCAACATACGGATAGTCTCCAGAATTCATTTTTTCAACTAATATTAAATTCTTTGATAAAGAATCTAATTTATTGTTTTCACTTTTCACATTTTCATTTAATTGATTTAGTTTAATCTCTGAAGATTCTCTTATTGTTCTTTTTTCATCTAAAAGTCTTTCAGCTCCGATTTTCAATTCTTCCTTATTCCTTTTGCTGATAATAGATTCTTTTTGTTTCAAATCTAAAACTTTTAACTTTTGTTCCACATCATTTTTGTACAGGAGAACAGTATCATAATCTTTTTTATGTAACCCATATTTTTCAAGTGTGATTAAAAACGAGGAAGAATAAACACCCGCACGATAAGCGATATATTTCCACTTGTTTTGTTTTATGAAATACAAATAGTCTTCTGCAGCTTTTAAAATATCTCTACACTCGACTTTCTTCTGTTCTAATTTATTAATCTCATTTTTAGAATCATTTATAACAATTTCATATTGTCTAATTGTTTTGCTAAGTTCTTCAATGAAATTCACTGTATTTTTATATTCGACCTCAAAATTTGCGAGGGCATTTTCTAAGGTAACGATTTGATTTTTTATTTGAGATATTTCAGTTTGAAAAAGGGATATTAATGATTCTTTTAAGTTCCTTATATAAAAATCCATTTGGTTGTACATGGCTTTTAATTGTTCACTGCATTCATTTCTCAACTTTGATAATTCGTTTTCATGCGTTATGACATCAGTTTCAAAGTCTTTGATTTTCTGTAATGTCTCTCTTTTAGTAGATTCGAGAGGGATTAGCTTTGAAGCATATTCTTTTTCAATTCTGTCTATGCATTCTTTTTCCTGATAATCATATAAAACTTCTTTATACTCGTCTTTGTTTAATGTAGTTCCTTTTCCGTACCTTATAACTCCATTCCTATACCGTACAACATTGTAGTTTTCTTTATAGAGTTTTTTTACTGCATTGTCTACTGCAGTGTTTGTCCACGCGCATAATAGAATCTTGAGTCCTGTATTGTTTTTTTGCCAAAGGTCGCAATAGTTCTTCGTTATTTCTGGAACCAGTGTCGTTTTTCCGGTGCCAGGCGGTCCCCATATCAAAAATAAATCCTTCACGCCTATAGCATACGAAATTGCTTCTTTTTGCGACTTGTTTAATTGTTCACTTTTATTAATAAGCTCTATTCCCTCTCCACCCTTAATTTTATTATTCCCAAATAGCTGCTCTCTGAGAATAGAGAAATTATCGCTTTTTAATTCTTCAAGTACTTCCTTCTGTTTTTTAAAAATGAAGCTCATGTCTATTAGGAGCTTTGCTTCATTTGGTATACCGCTATACCCAGAGACTCTTATTGCAATATGATTTTTATCTAAACTTAGTATTTCAAATTCGTATTTTTCCCCATCAATATCTATGAGCCTTTCGCTTGAATGTTTTAAATTATCTATGTTATATTGGTCGATCGTAAAATCTAATATTACTGAATTTTCTTCTTCTTTTACAAGTTTTCCCACCCCCAATTCTATGATTTCAAAAGGTGTATACTTTATTTGAAGATTTTTTAATTCAATATATTTGTCTATAATATCTAAGGACTCCATCGCCCAATAATAGAGCCATGTCTCTATATGAATATTTGCTTAAGTTTATAAATAAGATATTGTGCAATTTGTCAGCATTAGAAATGTAGATTCACTTCACCGCCCTCAATATCTCCGCATACAACTCAGGCGAAGCATCTCCACTCCATGTATCATCTCATTCAAACCCGCCAGCGCCTCCTCTTTCGTCAGCAGTTTCAAACTCGATGCAGTTAAGCGACCGTTACTTTTATTCAAAACCCCAATGAACTCCAATCGAAACCAATGGACCTTAACGCAAGGTAGATAACCACAATCACGACTATAATTGTAATCAAATAATAAAAAACCATTCCTGGTATTAACTTTGATGGTTTATACAGGTCATCATGTGGAGATGGAGAAAACAAAGCGTCATGAATCATTTTCAATAATTTTATAATATCAGATTCTTTTTTTTCGTCTGTCATATTCTTAATACACTATTTACCCATTCATTTAATCGCACATGCTGGCACAAAGAAATGCAGAAAAACAAATTTTAAAATGGAAGCCAACCCGCGCCATCACATTTGGGATGATGCTTGCAGACCCACTTACCACTTATTGGATCCCACTTTATTTCTTTTTCCTTATAGGTTTCACCACAATGTTTACAACGTACATGCTTTTCTGATTGCAAATCCGGATGAAAAGGAGGTATTGTTCCATCTTTACGCGATTTCACATCCTCAGATTGCTTACTTCCTGGTATCATAATACCCAAAAGATTATTTTTCAACCTTAAAAACATTAGTACATGCAAGAACTTGTATATACGAGCGCTGCGCAAGCCGTATTAAAAATAAGCCGCAATGTGGGGATAACCAGTCAATCCTGTAAATCCTGTCGATAAGTCGTCAGGTCTTGCTCAAAGTTGCGCGCAAATTACGGGTATATCAAATTTATATTCCCTGACCGCCAATTCTTAAATGAATACGAAATCCTTATACTCCTCTGCATTAATTTTATCATACAAAATTATGACCGCCATCCGCACAAAACCAAGGAAGCCAGAAGAAGTTCAAATGTTCATCGAGATAGCGAAGCTTCGCGTAAAAGAAGGGGTTATTTTTCAGGGAAATAAAATCAAAGAGGTTCTACCTTGGAAGAATTAAGCAGTAAATTCGGGATTTTAGCAGAAATCAGCGAAAAGCTCCCAAAAAACAAGAAACCTGTATTAGTCGGGGGCAGCGCCGTGGAATTTTATACACGAGGAACCTGCAAAAGCATAGACATTGATTTGCTTGCAGACAGGGATTCACTTGAAAAAGTACTTGAGAAGATGGGGTTTTCAAAGATTGGGCGCCATTGGTTCTATACAAAAGACATTGGTATTGAGATTGTAGGCGACTCTACTGAAGGCAGGCGCGTAAATGAAATCATGCATGAAGGAAAGTTAATTCGTATTCTCTCCATCGAGGATTTGATAGTTGATAGACTCAATGCTTGCAAGCACTGGAAATCACAGTATGATTGCGAGCAGGCGCAGGTTCTTGTTGGAGTTTATTCAGATAAATTAGACAGGGAATATCTCAAGAAACGAATGAAAGAAGAAGATTTAGAGATGGAGCTAATCAAAATCTAAAGAGTTCGACATTTATATCATCTCACCGCCATTTCTTACACGATGTCCAACGACAATCCCAGAATCATCCTGCACGTTGACATGGACTACTTCTTCGCCCAGTGTGAGGAGCGAGAGCGCCCAGAGATAAAAGGCAAGCCCGTTGTGATATGCGTATATTCAGGTCGCAGCCAGGACAGCGGCGCGGTGAGCACGAGCAACTACGAGGCGCGAAAATTCGGGGTAAAAGCCGGGATGCCGATATATCGCGCAAAAAAGCTTGCTCCTGATGCAGTATTCCTTCCCGTGAACATGGAGCTTTACCGCAGCATCTCGGATGAAATAATGGAAATACTGCGGGGCTATTGCGATGTGCTGGAAAAAGAGAGTGTGGACGAGGCATTCTGCGATATTACAGGAAAGGTTTCGGATTTTGACGAGGCAAAATCGCGTGCCCTGCGATTAAAAGAGGAAATCAAACACAAAGTCGGATTGACCTGCTCGATTGGCGTGGCGCCCAACAAACTTGTTGCCAAGATAGCTTCCGATTACCAGAAGCCGGATGGATTGACTGTGGTGAAGCCGGATGAAGTTCTGAAGTTCCTGGTTCCACTAAAAGTCACAGACCTCGTGGGTGTGGGAAAAAAGACCGGAGAGAGATTGAACGAGCTTGGGGTAAAGACCATCGACGAGCTTTCAAAGCTTTCAACGGACGAACTCGTCCGGGAATTCGGACAGGCAAAAGGAGTATGGTTAAAACAGGCATCGCAGGGCATAGATGACTCGACTGTAGAGGAGCGGGAAGGCACGGAGCAGATAGGGAGGATAACCACGCTTAAGGAAGATACCAATGATTCAAATGTCATATTTGGTGTCATCGACGAGCTTTCAAAGGATGTTTACAGGAAGCTTGAAGCGCGGAAGCTCAGCTTCAGATCCATTACATTTGTGGCGATTTCCACAGATTTTAAAACCCGGACAAAGACCCACATGCTTGAAGCCCCTGCGAAGGATAGCGATGCAATAAAGGAGAGCGCTCGGCAGCTTGCAAAGCTTTTTCTCGCAGAGAATCCGGTTACTCTTAGGAGAGTGGGTGTAAGGGTGGCGAATTTAATGGAAGAGAAAGGTCAGAAGACGCTCGGGGAGTTTTGAGAATTCCTGATTGTTTAAAGAAAAAGTTAAAAAGATGGGGAAGCCTTATAGAGTCAAAACTTTCAGGACTCTACAATAGCTTTCACATAATAGCGATTCAAATAGCAATAATTTAATAATAAAGCGTATCAATATGTTCCTTTGAACCTTGGAAACAGGTTATAACATTCTGGAGACAATATCTAATGGAACTTCCTGTCATTCACCTCCCTGACATCCAGGCAAACCAGCCTGAGATTCCCATTACACTCACGCGCGTGGGAGTAACAGACGTCAAGAAGCTTGTTGAAGTGGCAAGAAAAAACAAACGCCCCATTGTGCTTCTGTCCACGTTTGATATTTTTGTGGATCTCCCCTCGGATCGCAAAGGTGCGAATCTCTCAAGAAATTTTGAAGCCATAGACGAAGTGCTTGAGGAAATGATTGCCTCTCCCGTGTATGAGATTGAGGATCTATGCGGCGAGGTAGCAAAGCGGCTCATCGGCAGGCATGAATACGCTTTAAACGCCGAGGTCAGGATGAAAAGCGAATATGTTCTCAAAAGGGAAACCCCGCAGACGAAAATAAAATGCCAGGAAGTTGTAAATATCTTCGCTGAGGCGAAGGCAATTCGGGGCAATAACCTCAGTGTAAGGAAGCTTGTGGGGGCTGAAGTGCTCGGAATCACTGCATGCCCCTGCGCCCAGGAAATCATGAGGGATAAGGCAAAAAAGGAATTGGTAAGTCTCGGCGTGGGAAATGATGTTATTAAAAAATTCTTAAACCGTGTGCCCATGCCCACACATAACCAGAGGGGGCGCGGGGTTATTTCGATAGAGGTTCACGACAGCAATTTTGTTTCATTGGATAAAATAATCGATATCATAGAGAATTCCATGAGCTCACAGATGTTTGAGCTGTTAAAGAGGTCGGATGAAGCTGCAGTCGTGGAAAGGGCGCATAAGAATCCCAAATTCGTGGAAGACTGCGTACGCACCATGGCACAGAAAATCGTCACGGAATTTTCTGAGCTGCCCGATGATTCGATTATCATAATCAAACAGATAAATGAGGAGAGCATCCACCGCCACAACGCATTCGCAGAGCGTAAATCCACGCTGGGAGAGTTGAGGCAGGAGATTAATAATATCGTTTAGACTTTAATAAAACGTATATAAGGAGCATTACCATAAATATAAAAACAACAATTATGATAATAAGGAGTGAATAAATCCAGGATTCTTGAAGGCTTAAAACCTCCCTCCAGGTAATTCTATTGACCTCTTCCCAATCCCTATGATACTTGGGAGCTTCATTATCGGGCTGATACCGGCTGAACTTATCTATATAACATGGGGGTTTGGATATGACCTCGATTCCGGGGCACTTTACCGCTCCACAGGTGAAACGATATCTGCAGCCCAGATTGTTGGCAGGTTCCGAATAAATGTTCTGTTCCATGATTGTGATTATGAATAAATAATCATTTTAATATTAATTTTGGTTTAAATAATCCTTACATACTTATACCGATAACGTTTCTTAATTATAATATTAATGTCATAGTTTAAAAGCCTATCCTAAAAATAGGTATGTTAAATATTTAAAAATGATTGTATAATTATTTGATTTAGGATAATGCCTGAAAGGTTCAATCTCCGGGAAGGATCGCATGTAGAAATAGAGCTGTTTACCACTAACTCTATGAAGCTTAAAGTAAAGTGAGAGCCTTACAGTCTTATATCCTTTTTACTATGCTGATGGACTTTTTCCTGATATTTTGCCAATTTAATATCCTTTTGAACCAGAATTTCTTTTCTATAAACTCTTCCCGTATTGTTTCGTTTTTAGATTTCTTTTCTGGAGAGATTATTGAAACTTCGTCTATCGTTCCGTTTTCAACCCCCGTTCTATAATCGTCATTCGATTTTTTCAACTTTTTCTCAAAGTCAAGGGGATACTTTTCAGCCATAAAGAATTACCACCTGCCCTGCTCATATCCAAAATATTGATGACTCTGCAGGTATATATATCCATGCATTTAGATAATAATTACGATAATTGTAATAATCATTAGATAGCCTTGAGGCTGTTAAAATACAGTCCTTGCAACTATGCGGTTGAAGTGCAAAATCTACCAGAACATGACCTTACCTCAGCCACTCTAAGGCTATCCTGCTTTTACGCTAACCTATCTTCTGGCGATTATCTGAGGTATTCCCTTATGATTATCTTCCCACTGGGATAATGCTCAGGACAGCTTAAATTTGCCTTCCTAATATAGCCGTTTACCTTTAATTCCATGTGATTTTTATTGGCATTTTTTACATATAGTCTTTTTGAAAATCAAACTTCCTTCTTTTGTTGTACATGATATACAAATGGCATTGCCACATTTATCGCATTTAGTCATATGCTTATTACAATGAATTTCTCCACATATTGGACATTTCAATGAACATGTATTACAGATAGCTTCCCCGCACTCTACACATTTATTTTTAATATGTTCTGCACAAAACCTTGTTTTACATCCGACGCATTGGATACTATGGTTTTCACAGAACAAAGAGCCGCAGGTCGGACATTTAAATATGTGATCTTTGCAAAGGGCTTTTCCACAGACATCACAAACTGCCGAATTTTTCTTTTTTATAAAATCCTTAAGCAAGTGCTTATTACAATGCGATATATTATCGGCTATGATAGTTCCGCCATTTGCAGATATTATCCTCGTATATGTATAATCCCCACTTTCGAATTCTACTTCCCATTTTGGCACATGTATAAGTTGAATTTCATTAATGATTACATCTTTCCGTGAAGGTTTTAGAGTGTACTCCTTAATATCAGGCGTTTCGAAATCGAAATCATCTTGTCGTTTTTTCTTTTTTGTAGAAACTTCATACTCAATAGTTTCAGTATTTTTATTAACAACATGATCAATTGTTTCTCCCCTAGCAACAACTTCACTTATCTGAGGAGATAATTTGATGATTTTGTAATTATCTGGTTGAGTTATTGAAAAATCTCTTTCTGGATTTTGGTGGAGTTCTTTCTTAAGAATACCTATTTCTTTCTCTTCTTTCTTTTCCTCAGAGGATTTTCCCAGAAGACCAAAGGATATTGATTTTACAATATTACTCTTTATATCTTTTTGTATCGGTGAACTTTTTAATAATGCATCAACAATGAAGAATCCCGAATCTGTCATCCTATGTTTTCTTTTAATCGGGTCTGTCTGAACAGAGTTGAGTTCGTAATAAACTTTGTAAAATGGTCTCCATATCAATTCTACACTAGAAATCTCAACTTTGTTTTTATTTTCAAAATCAAGATTTGTTGCATAATCATAGTCCGTTTTTATTGGCAAGTAGTATTTGAAATCTACTTTATCTCCAAAGTTGAGCCGCCCAACTTGGAGTTGGAAAAATTCTTCTTTTACTTTGTCTTCATCCCATAATTCTAGACCTCTGCTTTCACCTAAAGACAATGCTCCACTTGAAAAATCAGGAATCGCCACAAAAAGTCCATTGGTTATGCCCGTATCATCAAGTTTGAAAATAAAAGTTCTGACTAAATCGGGTGATATGGTATTAGAATAATTTTTGCACTCGACGACTTTTATTATTTCTTTTCCTTTCCGTTTCTTTTTGGCAATAATATCAAACTCAGGATTATCATTTGAACCTTTGATTTTCTTTCTTCTTTCAGTAGTATATCCTTTAGCGTTTAAAATCTGCTCTACCATATCTTCAAATTTATATCCTAGGTGATATGCATTTGTAGCAGTATATTCAGAATCCTCGTTTTTTTCCTCATCAACTACTGCGATGGTAACCTTTTCAGTCTTCATAGCCATAGGTTTTTCTAAAATTTTAGACTCTTCACATTCTTCCTTTTTTACTTGAAGGGAAAATCCGCATTTTGAACAGAACTTTGAGTTTTCAATCTCAATTTTTTCACCACAATTTGGACAGAAGCTCATTATACCACCTTTGCAGTTTAATAATTATTTTAATATTATTTAAGCTCTGTTATGATTTACAAAAAATGACCCCTTGACCGTAGCCAACAATACAACCCATTATAAATCTACCATCGAGTCATTTATGGCCATATCTGGAAATGGCTGCCATTCTGGACCCTGATCTTCCTGGCCGGGCGCATGGCCATTCCGTTCGAGCTCTACGAGGCCGCGGACGTCGACGGGGCCAGCCGGGTGCAGAAGTTCGCCCATGTGACGATGCCGCGGAGCCATTCCTTTCAGTAGCTTGCCCCGAAATAGATCTTCGCCTCATTCCCCCGCTTTTGTGTCGACCGACATGCGTGAATAATTGATCTTTCCGGCTGGAGTACTACTGTTCTGACATCTGGTCCCGCCCGACATTGTTGACTTGCGGCCGTCGGGATCGTGCGGGAGTCTGACCACGTCCCCTCCTGGCGCGGAGATTACGATCAGCGGCACCCAAACCAACACCGCCCCAAGCCATCCGCAGGGTGGGCTCCCAATACCAACTCTGCATTGACTTCTGTGGAGGCCGGCATTATCGATAATCCTCCAGTCCCCGCCCAGTCCTCTCCTAACTTTGTCATCCTGAGCGGAGCAGGAACTTCACGCAGTGAAGTTCCTGCAGAGTCGAAGGATCCCTGCGTTCTTCCCGGGAGGGGGTGCCCAATGACTGAGGCGTAAACCTCAGAATCCGCTGCCTGCACTGCGACGTGCGCAGAGTTCCCCGTCTTCGTCGTTCTCGCGATAGACTTTCCCGATGACCACCGGTTCGCACAATTCCCTTGCCCGCGCTTCTTCTTCCTATCTGCGTTCGGCTATGCATCAACCGATCCAGTGGCATGAATGGGGGGAGGAGGCCTTCGCCGCCGCCCGCCGGGACAACATGCCGATGCTTTTGGATATTGGGGCGGTCTGGTGTCACTGGTGCCATGTGATGGACCGCGAGTCGTATGACGATCCGGAAGTGGCGAAGATCGTCAACGAACATTTTGTAGCGCTGAAGGTGGATCGGGATGAGCGTCCGGATATTGACAGCCGGTACCAGGCGGCGGTGGGCGCGCTGACCGGGCAGGGTGGGTGGCCGTTGACCGCGTTCCTTACGCCGGAGGGCAAGCCGTTTTTTGGCGGGACGTACTTCCCTCCGGCGGACCAGTATGGGCGGCCCAGTTTCAAGCGTGTGCTTATTTCGATTGCTAATGCTTATCGCGAGAAGCAGGGCGAGGTGCTGGAGCAGGCCAACATGGTGGCGAGCGCGATTGCGCAGGCGGAGTCGTTTGCGGGACGGAGCGGCACTGTTTCTGCGGCGGTGATTGAGGCAATAACAGAGTCGGCTTTGAAGATGTTTGACGAGCGCCATGGCGGGTTTGGGAGCGCTCCGAAGTTTCCGCATCCAGCGGCGCTCGACCTCTTGATGGATCAGTACGTCCGCACCGGCAACGAAGAACTCCGCCATGTTTTTGCCAGCACGTTGGAACACATGGCGCGCGGCGGCGTGTATGACCAGCTGGCGGGGGGATTTCACCGCTATTCGGTCGATGAGCGCTGGATCGTGCCGCACTTCGAGAAGATGTGCTACGACAACTCGGAGCTGCTGAAGAATTACGTGCACGCTTATCAGGCGACCGGCAGCGAGTTCTTTGCCGAAGTAGCGCGCGACATCATTCGGTGGATGGACGCATGGCTCAGCGACCGCGGGCACGGCGGCTTTTATGCTTCGCAGGACGCCGATTACTCGATGGAGGACGACGGCGACTACTTCACATGGACTCTTGGTGAGGCGAAGGCCGCGTTGTCCGAGGACGAGGCGGCGGTGGCGACGATCTATTACGACATCAGTGAAATCGGCGAGATGCACCACAATCCGGCGAAGAATGTGCTTCATGTGTGGGCGGGAGTGGAGGAGATCGCGCGGCGGCTGAATTTGAACGAGGAGCGGGTGCGCGAGCTGTTGGCTTCGGCGAAGAAGAAAATGTATGCGGCGCGGCTGGTGCGTCCTACACCTTATGTGGACAAGACGGTGTATGCGGGCTGGAATGCGATGTGCGTTTCCGCCTACCTCGAAGCGGCACGGGTGCTGGACCTGGCGGAGGCACGGCAGTTTGCGCTGCGATCGCTGGATCGGCTGATTGCTGAGGGCTGGAATTCCGGGATCGAGCCGACGTTGGCGGACAAGAGTGTCCGCCCTACACTTAAGCATGTCATCGCCTATTCGGATCCGAAGGCAGAACGGCGTGAGACTTCCGGGGGGCTGGATGACTACGCTTTCAGTGTGATCGCTTGTCTGGATGCGTACGAAGCGACCGCCGACATGAGTTACTTCCGGTTTGCACGCGCGATGGCGGATGCGATGATCGCGCGGTTCTTCGATCCGGTGGCGGGCGGGTTCTTTGATGTGGCTGGCGCACCCGCAGACAACCCGGCCGAGGAATCGAATGTGCTCGGGATTCTGGGCACTCGCCGCAAGCCGTTCCAGGATTCGCCGACGCCGGCGGGAAATTCGGGGGCGGCGATCGCGCTGTTGAGATTGCATGGATACACGAATGAGGCGTCGTATCGGGACCAGGCTGAGCAGACCTTGGAGGTGTTTGCCGGAGTCGCGGGACAGCATGGCATCTTTGCCGCGACTTACGGCTTGGCGGCGATGCGCTTCAGCCATCCGCACACGCAGGTGGTCATTGTCGATCAGGATGATGCCGCTGCGAGTTTATTGCGCGCAGCGGTGAAACCATTGGGACTGAACACGGCGGTTCTGCGGCTAGCGGCAAATGGGGTAGTCGCGCAGAACTTGCCTCCGGCGCTGGCGGAGACAATTCCGAATCTTCCGGCTCTGCGAGAGGGGCGGTCGTTCGCCGTGATGTGTTCGGGGTTTACATGTCAGCCGCCGGTGTTCGACGCGGAAGAGCTTGGGCGGAGTTTGGGTTCGCGCGCGCGGCCAGCGGCTTGAGAAGACCACAGCGGCCAAAGTTTGGTCCGGGATTCCGTTATCGAAGGCGATTCGTAAGATCTTGTTAACCAGTTCTAGCCCACGAACTGGCCCCCCCGCCATGCCTGAAGTTCCCTGCTTTATTGCCGATGACCTTCATTGGCGGGTTGCCAGCCATGTCTGCGACTTTTTTCAATCATTCGGAGCGGTACCGGTCTGTGCGGGAGGTTCTTCCGATTGGTATTTGTGGTCAGGGCCGGGAGCTGGTCAAAAGATAAGGTTCTATGTTCTCAATCATTGGAATTGTGATTGTCTTCGGCTGCATTGTTGCCGGTTACCTGATGGAACACGGCAACCTGAAAGTGCTGGCGCAACCGGCCGAACTGCTCATCATCGGGGGCGCTGCGCTGGGCACCGTGCTGATCTCCAATCCCGTGCACATTCTGAAAGAGATCGTGGGTGGTGTGGCAGGAACATTTGGGTCTTCGAAGTACGGCAAGGAGCGCTACATCGAGTCGTTGAAGATGATGTATGAACTGCTCAATAAGGCACGCAAGGAAGGTCTGGTGGCCCTCGAGTCGGACATCGAGGAACCGGACAAGAGTGCGCTGCTCTCCAAGTACGGGGATTTCGTCAAGAATCATCACGCGTTGAATTTTGTGTGCGACACCATGCGGATGGCGGTGAGCGGCGGCGTGGAGGTATTCGATCTGGATCAGATGCTGGAAAGCGACATGGAAGTGCATCATCACGAAGCGACGCAACCCGTTTCTGCGCTCAGCACGATGGCGGACTCGCTGCCGGGACTGGGCATCGTAGCGGCGGTGTTGGGCGTGGTCATCACGATGGGGGCGTTGGGCGGTCCACCGGAGGAAATCGGGCACAAAGTGGCGGCCGCGCTGGTCGGAACGTTCCTGGGCATCTTGCTGTGTTACGGGCTGGTGGGTCCGCTGGCGGCACGCATGGGGAAGATGTCAGACGAAGAGCAGGCGTTTTTGCAGGTCATGCGGGTGGTCATGGTTGCGTTTCTGAAAGGGATTGCGCCCATTATGGCAGTCGAAATTGGACGGCGATCGGTGCCGGGCCACGTGCGTCCTTCGTTCAAAGAAGTGGAGCAGGCTTGCCGTGGCGGCGGAGCAGCAGCACCAGCGGCAGCGGCCGCAGCAGGGGGATAAAGCGCCATGGCGACTCCCCCGATCATCATCATCAAGAAAAAAGGCGGCCAAGGTGGACATCACGGTGGCGCCTGGAAAGTCGCATACGCCGACTTTGTTACGGCCATGATGGCGCTGTTCATCGTCTTGTGGCTGATGAACAGCAGCAAGCAACTGCAGGTGGCAGTGGGAGGATACTTCAAAGATCCGACCGGAACAGCAAAGAAGGTGGGAACGAACCAGTCCGGATCGGGAGAGAATTTCCAGCTCACGAAGCAGAACCTGGCAGAACTCAAAGAGCAGCTGCAACGGAACATTCGAAGCATCAACGATCTGGAAAAGCTGCGCAAGAATATCGAGATGACGGTCACGGCGGAAGGTCTGCGGATCGAGTTGCTGGAATCGGAGAAAGGAACGTTCTTCGACAGTGGGAGTTCCGCCCTGAACAAGAGCGGGACGGAGATGCTGGTTCTGTTGGCGGAGGAATTGGGACAGGTTCCGAATCACATTTCCATCGAGGGGCACACCGACGCCAAACCGTTCGCCGAACGGGCCAACTACGGCAACTGGGAACTCTCGTCGGACCGCGCGAATGCCGCCCGGCGGCTGATGCAGCAATCGGGTGTCCGCGCGGACCAGGTCTCGCAGGTGCGTGGCTTCGGCCCCCGCCGATAACAGCAACAACA
>JAPZAS010000007.1 GCA_027460525.1 Candidatus Methanoperedens sp. | reverse complement strand
TCTATTTATCTAAGGAACTATCTCTTATAAGCTTCAACGATTCGGTTAGTTCCTTTACTTCATTAACCTCGGTAGCTACGGTCGGAATAAATGGTAAGAATCTATATAGATTATATATTTTATTAAGATAGTCTTTATTTTCTTAATATAATAATTGTATTGCATGGAAAATATCGAAAAGAAGAATCATACTGGCAAAGCAGACATTCACGTACACACCAGATATTCAGGGTTCGGAGAATATTCTTTTATTCATTTCCCTGAATCCGTCACCGACCCCGTAAAAGCCGTTGAGGCTGCCTGCAGAAAAAAACTAGATGTCCTGTGCATAACAGACCATAATACAATTCAGGGCGCCCTCATCGCTAAAAAGCACGCAAGAGATATCGATGTTGTAATCGGTGAAGAAATATCAAGCACAGAAGGTGAAATCCTGGCATTGTTTATCCAGCAAGAAATCAAACCAATGCTTGGCGCTCCTGAGACTATAGACCGTATACATGAACAGGGAGGTGTTGCCATAGCAGCTCATCCTTTCAGCCCACAATGTCCATCCCTCGGAAAGAAGATACGCTATTTAAAACTGGACGGCGTGGAAGTATTTAATGCATGCCATCGTGATGCCTACTCCAATTTAATGGCACAGACCTTCTCTCCCGGAAAACTGGCAAAGATGGGGAGCAGCGATGCCCATTCAATAGATATGATAGGGAACGGATATACGATTTTTGAAGGGAGAACTGCAGAGGAACTAAGGAAATCCATCATGAAAAGAAAAACTTCCTTCGGAGGAAGCAAAACACCGCTATCAGAGTGCATGTTGTGGAGCAGGGAAATAGCCATAGAATGCATTAAAATGATTTTTAATTCTCTGAAGGGAGAGAAAAGCCAGGACATATTATACTCGGAAATAGATAAAACTACAAAAAAGACCAAAGCCCTGGGATTGATTGGCGCTGCACTGTATATCGGGTTACCGTTATCGTATTTTTTCGGAGTATCAGGTGAAATTATCCTGAATGTAAAGGGTAAAAGAAAGTGGAATGAGAACAATGGGCATTTAACATGATAACTGTTCATACGCAGTATTTATGATTCACAACCAATGAAAAGAAGGCTTTTCTACTGATTTTATGTAGCATATATAGATTATTGTGATAAATTATATAACTCTGTGAGTGGAATTTCGATATGGTGATAGAAATGAAAGAAAAGAAACAAAATATGAAAAAATCCCTCTCCTGCGGCACACGGCACAATCCACCCGAAGATGGATTTACGGAACTAAATCAGGAAGATAAGGAGATGTACCTGTTCCTGCGCGGCGGATTTTCTGCCAAGTAGGAAGAGTTGAGACTATGAATACACTCGACATTCTGACATATATTTGCGAAAAAAGAGAGGAATTTGTAGCGAATGGATTGAATGCACAGGCTGCATTAACAGAAGCAATGCATGCAATAGCTGAAGAATATCATATATGCTCGGCATCAATAACTAAACTGGTTGCCCTGTGATGAAACCGTGTTGAATCTGCTTATCCTCAAACTTATTGAAAAAAATGAGCTTGAATAGGATTGAAATTTTTCTGATAATTCTTCTTCTCATACTCGCTCTGATGATGGTATTTAGATGATAGACCATCCAAAATTTTTCAAAAAAATTACTGATTCCATTATTACCATCGTCCTGTATGTACTGTTGTTGGCTCTCATTGCAGGAATGCTGCGGATATTACTTGATATTCGCACTGTTGCGATAGACTCGCTCGATGGCGGTTTTAACAAAATAGTTACTAACGTTCTCACGCTGTTTATTGTGATTGAGTTCTTCAAGACCTTTGCAGACTATTCCAAACATGAAAGAATCAAGCTCACCGACATAAGCGACGTCACGATTTTAATAGCCATGCGTGAGGTCACTGTCGGGCTTTACTCCAGATCATTTGGATATGAAACTATTTTCGCTCTCTCGGCGCTGCTACTGGTGCTTGGAGTTATAAGGGTGCTGGCTGTCAGGTACTCGCCAGAAAAGGCTTGAAGGCGGTTACAATTCTTTTGATGGCATATTTATACTGATTTTATTTAGTATATATAGAATATTGAGATAAAATATATAATATTCAGTGTAAAACTATACTATATGAATACAAAAATAGGCATAAACTCTCCTCAGATAAAAGATTTTGGAGGAGCCATAGATCCATGTGAAGTGGATATCATTGAACTTGGTCTTGATAGAATGGATTTTTTGGACGAACAAAAAGGGAAGGAACTGTTGTCAATAGCTGCCTATCTTGCCTCATCTTTTGGCACTGAATTTACTATCCATGCCCCGCACATCTATTCCAGGATTGAGGGATTAAAGATAGATTTTTCAACTAATAATGAAAAAAATTTCACTGTTATGGAAAAAGTCGTCAAGGTCGCCGCAGAAATAGGAGCAGGATATATTGTTGTTCATCCAGGCAGTCAGAATGGTAGAAGAAAATGTCTTAACTTGAATATTCTTAATTTAAGTTATATATGTGGTCTTGCCGAAGAATACGGCGTCATCCTCCTTTTGGAGAACCTGTTTGATAGAGAGGGAGGAAATAAAGTTGGTGTGTTTCCGCGAGAAATTTTCCATATAATTGAAATGGTAGGTTCGGAGAATTTAAAGATAAATCTGGATATTGGTCATGCGTTTATTGCCTCCAATGCTTATGGGTTATCCCTGGACGATTATTTTGAATTAGGTAGCTATATACATCAAGTGCATCTTCATGATAACTTTGGCATTCTGGAGCCTGAAGAAGCAATGTTTGGAGACCGCCACCTTCCTATTGGACTTGGAAAAATAAATTTCAGGGAAGTATTTAAAAACATATTAGAGACAAATGCAAGAAACCTGATTCTGGAGGTTAAAAATTCGGCGAGGGAAGATACCCTGAAAAGCCTTGCACAAATCAGAGAATTTTGCAGTTTGCGATCTGGATTAATTCCTGCAATATCGCATTCCATTGAACAGACTGTCGCATGCATTCAACAGGCTTAAAACTTACATCTCGATTTACTGATTTTATATAGCATCTATAGATTCTTGGGAGAAAACCTATATACTCCTCAGAAAATCTATGTAAAGATGAATAATGAAATTAAAAAGACAAGTGCAGAAATAAGGAAAGTCCAGGTAACAGGAAAATCAACGTTCGTTGTTTCTCTCCCCAAGAGGTGGGCTGTCAGTGCCGGAATAACCTCCGGTTCCCTTGTTCACATGCATCCCCAGGAGGACGGGACTCTTCTTTTAACTTCAAACGGCGGTTTTGCGCCCCAGGGTCCAAAGAGCCTGAATATAGATGGAAGGGTGGGCGAGCCGCTGATAAGAGATATAATAGCCACCTACGTTGCCGGATATCGTGTGATTGAGCTTAAAGCCAAAAATATAACACATGAGCAGAGAAAAGATATAACGGCTATAGTCAAAAAGTTGATAGGTATTGAGATTATCGAAGAGACGCATGATAAGGTGATAATTCAGGATATCTCGAATCCGGGGGATATGCCTATCGATATGAGCTTTCGGCGCATGCATATAAAAGTGCAGTGGATGCTTGACAATACCATCAAGGCAATGAATACAAAAGATGTTTCTCTCGCCTCTGAGGTGGTAAGGCAGGACGATGAGATTGACCGCCTCCATCTATTGATATCAAAACAGTTCATGGATATTTTACTTCATTCAAGGATTTCCGAAAAAAGTGAACTCGGATTGACAGGGGCCTTCTACTACAGGCTGGCAAGCGACCAGTTAGAGCGCGTATCAGACCATGCGGGTAAGATTGCCGGCATAATGCTGGAATCAGGTGAAAAAATTCCTCATGCCATGCTCGATGAGATTGTTAAAATCGGTATCATCTCTTATAAGCTTGTCAATGATTCGGTTAGCTCCTTTACTAAATGTAATGCAGAGCTTGCAAACAAGGTTATCGAAGAGCATAAAAAAATAGGTGTAGAGCTGCACAGGATAAGGCACCCGCCAGCAACTCTTGATCCTGATGTGGTCATGTCCATAGGGCTCATAGCCGACAGCGTAAAAAGGATAGGGGATTATGCTGCAAATGTCGCCGAGTTAGCCATTGACTTCTCTAAGAGTATATAGGGTTCTAAGTTATCGTGAGATAATATTATAGACTCATAATAATCACGAGCGTTCGCCTTCTTGACAGGACCGCAAAGAGCTTTGATAATCTAATTTACATCTTCTGCGTTTTACTTTTAGAGATTTTTCCTGTGATGATTGCGTTTGGCGTGATATTTCTTGCGCAAAAGAAGAGAGCTGTTTGATCCGCTCATTCAATTAGCCAGACTGTG
>JAPZAS010000006.1 GCA_027460525.1 Candidatus Methanoperedens sp. | reverse complement strand
TCAAATTTGGGATCGCTGGTTGCCGGTGTGGTTCCCAGGCTGAAAAACACACCGCGTACCGTCCCAGTTGCTTGTAAAGTTACCATTTGTTCCTCCTTTTATCTATTGTTAAATTGTGATAAGAACCCGTGTTATCACATCATGTAACTGGTTTTTGAGTATTTATTAATTTCTTCTCAGGGTACTGTCAAGTCTTGGGTTGCTAATATTATATAATTTATTAAATCAGTATCGATTGACATATCGAACGAAGCGCTTCTTTTTTAGCTGACTAAGACTTGACAGAACCGAAAATCTATTTATTTTGTGTCAGAATGGGTTTATCACAGAGACAAGAATATTTGCTAAAGAAATTAATATGCCTTGAAAATATAGTTATGAGAGATAATGAATGTGGGAAACACCCGAATCGGTTATTTGAAAGGATTAGGTTGCTGAGATGCATGAACCTGAATCCCATAAGATCGTTGACCGTACACTTGAGGATATTGGAAGGATAATCACCTAGCATTAAATCCTTGTTCCCAGACACTCCTTACATAATCGATATGAGCTTCCATGTGTTTAATTGCTCTTTCTTCATCTTTGTCGATGATAGCATCCAATATTTTGCTGTGTTGGCGTAAAGTCTCAAAAGATTGAACTTGTCTGCTTAGCGGAGATAATGATCTATATAACAATCTGCAAATATCATAGAATAGACTGTTTCCACTTGCGACAGATATCCCCACATGGAAGTCAAAATCATACTCCCATATATCCTTCTCCTTTGCTTTTTCATCTCCTAGAGCTTTTTCAAATTCTCCTAAAATGGTCTTTAGAGCCTCTATGTTCCGAGTATCTCTATATTTTGCTGCTAGTCTTACTGAACTCAACTCCATCTGTTTGCGGACTTCCCAAATCGCTTCAAAAGTGCAGATATCTTTTCTATAATCTGTTCGGAGTTTTTCAGTTAAAATATCGAAGAAGTGATTGATATCTATGTTAAAAATTATAGTATTATTACTCTCCCAAAAATTAAGTTCAAATTCTGTTGGATCTCTCATAATGGCATAGAACTGAACCTTGTTCTCTAAATGCCGATTGGTATCTTTTATAATATTATTAATCTTATCATCATCCAGACTATATCCAACAAATAAAATGGTTTTTATGAAAAAAAGCTCCTCGAGTTTATTGAAGATAATATAATCTCTATCAAAGGAACCATGTATTTTGTAAATTGTTGTATCAGATTTCATCTCCAACATGTCTTTATCTTCTTGAATTAGATTAATTCTTCCTCTACGCTTTTTGATCGCATCTTCTAAAATGCAATCATCATTCGTTGTGATAGAATTTTTGATAGTTAAAATATCTGCAATCTTTTCATAAATCGAGGAATTACCGCCACGATTCATGATAATGTCTGTTAATCCGGAACCAATAAATAAAACTGCATTCCCCTCGAATATCTCAGTAATTAATCGTTTCAAACTAATCTGATCAAAAAAGGGAGGATTATATGTAGGAATAAACCCATTTCTAACTAAATCTTGTTCCATTTCAGCGGGTTTGTATGAAAAAACATCGAATTGACTCAATTCGCAATTCTTAGAGGAAATATAACCCGGAGCTACGCTACAAAGAGCCGCCGTGATAGATCCTCCACCATCATTCAACAATTCTATTATCATCTCTTTTTTTTCTCTTGTACTTATGAAAATATGTGAATATGGGAATGCCAGTCTAAGAATTGCAGTGATAAGCTTCAAGTGGTTATCAGAGACCTGATATTCATGCTTTGGCTGGAATGTCATTTTATTAGCTGTTTTCAAACGAGGTATCCCAAATATCGGAAAGCAGTTGAATTTATTTCTTAAAAACAATCCATGTTTGATCAATGCCATGATATCGAATTTGAAATCATATAATCCGAGCAACACACCAATCCCCACATTTCTTATTCCACTATTACATATTCTTTCTTGAGTTTCTAACCTGGACTGATAATCTTTTTTTGAAACACACTCTTTATGAAGCTCGTCGTATGTTTTCTTGTGATATGTTTCTTGCCATGAAAGCACACTGTCTAAACCCACACTCTTCAACGAACTATAACTCTCCTTCGATAAAGGAGGAGAGTTTAAACCAATCATCCCTCCACCTTCTTTCTGCTTTAGTTTATTTTTCAAATATCTTATATATTCCTTCATTTCTTTTGTGCCAATTTTCGGGTCGTCTGAGAAAACCAATTCTATTGTTCTAAAACTATTTTCTTCCGTCAAATAATCAATTTCCTTACAATATTGGTCAAAAAATAAACGGGTTCTGCTGTGGCTGTCATTATTACTATTAAATGCACAATAAGGACATTTGTTTATACAATAATTTGTAATGTAAAGCGGAACCATTAGATTTATTTGATGTCCAAGCGCATCGTTCCTGACACACTTTGCAGTTTTCAACAGATTATGAAAATCTTTATTATTGGTGTTTGGATCTATATGGAGAAGTGAAGCAATTTCTAGTTCATCCAGCTCCTTTAATTTTTGCGCCTTCTCAAGAACTTTGTCAACATTCTTAAGTTCTGATTTTCCCTTATCTAAAAGATAATTGATTTCATCAGGATCTATGCTAAATCCATTCATAAGATAACCTCTCTTCTTCTAACATATTTAGGCAAATTCACATAAAAATCGAATTCGTTGCGATGTTCTTTACTGACAATATTAAAGAATTCTTGAAAAATATCATCATTTTCTCTATCGAGCATGGTTGTTAATTTCATATTGCCGTCGAATGACATGTCTTCGTAATATTATTGAGCCAAAGTCCTTCTTGGTACAATCTTTCTTCTCCTCATCAATTGGTTTCTTATAACTTATTATTATTAGCATCTCACTATTAGAATCATATGCATTTATATAGTTGTACATGGGTTTCTTATTATCAGAAAATATATAACTTAAATATTTAGAAAGAATTTTGATGGTTCTATCAGATTAATAGGTGATGGAGTTTGGTTACTGAACCTGAAATTCACAGGATGGTGAAGAGTGGGAATGTGTATGATCGCATAGTAGCACTGCATGAACTCAAGAAGAAATTCTCAACTCTCACTGATAAATATCAAGCAACGAAAGACCTGCTAACCCTTACAAGAGATAAAGAAAGCTCTGTGCGAAAGACAGCAGCAGAAGCCCTTGGTTCCGCCTTTGCTTGCCTCACTGATAAAGATCAGGCATGGAAGGACATGCTAATCCTTACAAAAGATAAAGAAAGCTCTGTGCGAAAGACAGCAGCAGAAGCACTAGGTTCCGCCTTTGCTAACATCACTGATAAAGATCAGGCATGGATGGACATGCTAGCCCTGACAAAGGATGAGAATTGGGATGTGCGAAGTGTTTCAGCAGAAGCCCTTGGTTCTGCCTTTGTCCACCTCACAGATAAAGATCAGGCAACGAAAGACCTGCTAACCCTGACAAAGGATGAGAACTGGGATGTGCGAAGTGGTGTGGCATATGCCCTTGGTTCCGCCTTTGCTAACATCACAGATAAAGATCAGGCAACGAAAGACCTGCTAACCCTGACAAAGGATGAGAACTGGGATGTGCGAAGTGGGGTGGCATATGCCCTTGGTTCCGCCTTTGCCCACCTCACAGATAAAGATCAGGCAACCAAAAACCTGATAAATTTGACAAATGATACCGACAGCTTTGTACGAAGGAATGCAGCAGAAGCCCTTGGTTCCGCCTTTGCTAACATCACTGATAAAGATCAGGCATGGAATGACCTGCTTGCCCTGACAAAGGACGAGAACTGGGATGTGCGAAAGACAGCAGCAGAAGCCCTTGATTCCGCCTTTGTTCACGTCACTGATAAAGACCAGGCAACGAAAGACCTGTTAACCCTGACAAAGGACGAGAACTGGAATGTGCGAAGCGGTGTAGCATTTGCCCTTGGTTCCGCCTTTGTTCACCTCACAGATAGAGATCAGGCAGCGAAGGACCTGCTTTCCCTGACAAATGACAAATATAGTATTGTGCGAGCATATGCCAACCATTCACTGGGGAGAGTATATATTTATAAGGCAACAGAAGCAGAGGATATAGAGAAATTCAGAAAAGAATTAGAAAAAGCTCTGGAATTTTTTGAGAAATCATCAAACGAAGAAATATATTCACAGCCTGCCAGATTTTGTCTTCCATTTTACAGATCGTTACATGCAATTATTTTTGAGAAGGACAATGCAGAGGCTAAAGTCCAGGAATATCTTAATGAAGCAAGAAGTGCAGTCGGCAGTTCAGAAGGCAGGGAAAAACTTCTCGAAGCTGTTGAGAACCTGGGAAATGCGCTGAAAGAGGCGCAGAAGGTGCGGGATTTTAACGACATGAAATCCGACCTCAACGCATACAGGCGGTACTGCGACCGCGCCTGCGAACTGCTTGATACAACGGAGGAGAAAGCGCCGGGTGCATCGAGGTTGATCAGGAAGGGACTGCCGATTATTAAGGGGATAATAGCGGAGATACAGGAGAAGGCAGAGGCACTGTGTAAAGAGACACAGGGTACCCCATTTGAAGATTTGGGGAACAAAGTGAATAAAGAAGGGCAGAATCTTTTAAAAGTTGACAATCCTATAGCACTTTATAAAGCAATAGATACTATGCAGATTTTATTGTCATCTATCTGCACCAAGATGCCTGAAGAAGAGAAGGGGGAGGCATGTGATTTATTAAAGATAGCAAAAGATGAACCGATTGTTGAAGAGAAAATTAATTTAATTAATATAATTTTAAGTAAATTCTCATCTCAAAGAAGTATTGTGAAAATTATTGAAAATTTTGATAAAAAACTTAATGAAATGATTGTCTCCTTAAAGCCGGGAATCAGTGAAGAACTTACTATAACTGTTGGGGCTGAATTCCATGGAACAGGTTTGCAGCATGTCATCACTATTCCTTTGCAAGAAATCTCTTATTCAGGATTAAAAGAGGATTTAGAAAAAATCAATGAAAAAAGTTTAATTAAATTGGCAACCCTTCCATTAAGACTGGCAAAAAAAATAAAAGATTATCTTATTCGAAATAAGAAAGATGAACTGGTGGCAGAAATTATATCGTAGACATTGAAATTAAGGTCATGGTTACAATTTGAAAAGGTGAACAAGATGTATTTTGAAAAAGCAGGAAAAGAGAATACCCAAAAAACTTTGCAAATTGCTAAAGAAGAGGCATTAAAGCGTGGAATAAATCAGATAGTTGTGGCATCAACATTTGGAGATACAGCACTTGCTGCTGCTGAGATGTTGAAAGGCACAGGAATAAATCTTGTAGTGGTTACGCATAATACAGGAATTAGAGAGCCGGATCTCCAAACGTTTGACCCGGAAATAAAAAAGAAAATCGAGAATATGGGTGGAAAGGTTCACACCGGGACTATGGTTTTAAGAGGTCTTGGTACTGCACTTAAGGAAAGAGGCTCTCAATCTTATGAACAGACAGTAGCTGATACCCTGAGAATCTTTGGTCAGGGGACAAAAGTGGTTGTTGAGATCGTAGCTATGAGTGCGGATGCAGGACTTATTCCATTCTCAGATGTTATTGCAGTGGCTGGAACAGACAGGGGAGCAGATACTGCTGTTATCATTAAAGCGAATTCTTCAAATAGATTTTTTGACATTAAACTGAGGGAATATCTTGTTAAGCCACTTGATTTCTAAAAACTTAGATAGGAGTATTCTTACTCTTTAAAGCCTGTTGATTCAAAATCCATTAGAGTGAGCGCAAGCTCTGCCGGAAGCCTTCTCATATCTTATCATTAACCATTCCTCCGTTTTAAGAATAGCCTTTAATTCTGGAATTTTTTTCCAGATTGTCACCTGGGGAATTTTATCCCGCCTAAAATGGAGAAATCTATGAGAATAGATGATGTCATAGCAGCAGGCAAGGAGAAACCGCCGCAAATGTTGCCAAGCGCAGGGGAATACTGAACTTCTACGCTCTATTAATCGGCTAAAAAGACAGCAAGCTTTGAAATCTTATGGGTAATCCCTTTTTGATTGTCTTTCTTCCTTCCCTCTTGCTAAAGACAAAATTCCTGCAATTATAAGGATTACGAGACACGTCAACAGCGCTGCATGAATCCCTGAAAGGAATGCAATTGATACACCACCGATAAGCTTTGATGTTCCTATGAAAACTGAGAAGGCTGTGCTCCGCGGTATTGCTACGGTGGCTGCTGTTATTGTAATAACGAAGCTGCCGAGTGTTCCTGTGTTGGTCATAAGCCGGAGCAAACCCGAGATGCTCCCTTAATGTTGATGCTGTGCATTTGATATCACTGCGCTGCTGTTTGCCGGCCAGAACATAGCACCTCCGATTCCAGTGATTATTGAGGCTAAAATTATGGTATAGTAATTACTTGAGATTGTCAGGGTCATATACATCAGTATCGCAAAACACATGAGCACTATACCCACTGTTGGGATTTCTCTGGCACCGAACCTGTCTGAAAGCCTGCCCATGTATGGCAAGAGAAAGCTGCTGATAATATAACCGGGTGTTAACTTCAATGATGCTGTAAACGGATCCAAACCCTTGATACTTTGAATATACATGATAATTAAGAATGTTACCGACAAAAACCCAAGGCTTTGAAAGAAGGATGCAAAAATGGAAGCAGTGTGCACCTTGTTCTTGAAGGTGTGTAGGTCAACCGCGGGGAACACAATTATTGCTTCCCAGTATAAAAAGGCTACAACTGCAACTGTGCCCGCAAACATAAGCAGGATATTGAAACTGCTTAATCCTGCAGAAGCAAAATCTACTGCCCCGTAACATAAGAAAGAGAGCGCTGAGCCCTGAAGCAGCATACCTGTTAGGTCTAACTTCGCATTGACTTTCGGGTTATCCTCCAGGTATTTCATTCCAAGCAAAAAGCTACAATACCTATTGGCACATTTATGAAAAATATGAAACGTCAGCCTATGAATGTGATCAGCATACCGCCAAGCACGATGCCCAGCATTCCGCCTATTGCCTGTATGGCTCTGAAACCCACAAGAAAACCATTTGTTGGCGCAAGACCGCCAGAGTGCTTAAACCTCGAAAGTATAAGAATCTTACGAAATCATCAATTAAAATTAATTATATAATTGTGGCTGCGCTATCCTGCTTCCTGCATCCTGGCAAGCGTTGTCTTTATCTCTGCAATTTCTCTCTATTTCCCGATATTTCTCATATCATAATGAGCCAAAGAACCATAAAGATGGTTTGAAAAAAAGGCAGAAAGGGAATGTAGGAACATTCCTTATATTTACGTGTGTATCGCTACAGACTGCGAACCGAGTATATTTCCGCTGCTGTCCACAAGTTTGATCTTTATCCTGTTATTTCCGGGGTCATTGGCAATAGCTCCGGTCGGAGTGTAGAATACCGCAAACGTAGGCTGCCCTCCGATACCTATCGTTATATTTTGTGCATTACCGATGATCGCGCCGGTTGTCGGGTTGGTCTGTTTTCCCTGCACTGCAATCGGCATGGTACCTGCATCAACCACAAGAGAAACATTTGCACCCGCTGCATTTCCAACGTTGGAGGTTGCGATTGCAAACGCTCCTGGGACATTTATACTGGCTGAGACATCTGTTGTGGTGGACATCATAACGATATCCGCAGAGGGTGTATTGCTCGCAGCGAGCGTGAAAGTATTTACCTGTGTGATTGGGGCAGATACTATTGTACCGTTTGTGGTCTTTATATCAAAGGTCACGCTGCTGGCTGGGAATGAGGATGTCGGAGTTATATCAAGCACAAAGAATGCCACGCCATTGCCGGGTTTGATTGTGGCTTTAGCATTGACCTGGCCGAAGTTCGTAAGACCATCCCATGTTTTGAAGTTAATATTCACTGGCAGACTTGTGTGCTGTGTGATCTGGACATCCTGTGCATAGTTGGAACCGTAGTTAACTACAGATACAAGCAATGTCACACTGCTTCCAACCTGCGCTACACGACTGCTGGGTGCGATTGAGGCAACAAGTGCGGGTGCACCTGTAACTGTAAAGGCATTTGGAAGTACACCAAAGCTCCCATCAGGATTGGTGACTTTTACGTCGTATGTTCCTGCCGACAGCGTTGGCACTATCGCACTGATGATGGTAGATGTGACAACGCTCGATGTTGCTGTTACATTACCAAATTTCACTGTAGCACCAGAAACAAAACCACTGCCGCCTATCGAAACTGCAGCCCCAACAGGTCCGGAAGATGGTGTTATGAGGATAACTGAGATTGTTGGAGTTGGGGTGGGAGTGGGTGTAGGACTTGGAGTGGGGGTTGGTGTGACAGCCGCAGAGGAAACGGCTACTCTTCCTGTCATGAAAGAATGAAAGTTACAGTGATAATCATAATTTCCAGCAACGTTGAATGTTCGGGAAAAGGTCTGGCCATTAGAAAGAGAGCCTGAATCGAATAGTCCGGTATCGCTGGTGACTGTATGCAGTGTCGAGTCCAGATTAGTCCAGGTAACTGAAGTTCCTGGGGCTACATTTATGGTTTGCGGCTGGAAAGAGAAACCTGAGATGCTGACGTTGGCTGTGGGTGTTGAAGTCGGTGTTGGAGTTGGGGTTGGCCCTGCTGAGAAAGCTGATTTTACTACATTCCAGATGTTCGCATTATTACCTTCATACCCCAGAGCCCAGAAGCCTGCACCTCCAATATTTTCGGAGTTTACATAATCGAGTTTTAAACCGAGGGATTCATCGTCATCGTACCAGGTTTGATGCCATGTGTCACCTAACTTGTATCTGTACCATGGTGTGTTTGAATTAGAATCCCAGAGTCTACCATATGTCTGCGCATTCGCAATGGCGTTTTTCATTTGGACGGTAGCGCCATTTCCAATTGTGCTTGCTCCTTGTTCACTAGATGAAGAAGGCCAATCATAACCATAAAGAGGTAATCCCAATATTATTTTACTCGATGGATAATACTTTTTTAATAGATTCACAGAGTAATCTACATCCAATTGATATGGATCATTATAAGCATTATAAGGAGATACTGCCCCTGTTGTAGTGTCCTTAGACCAGTGATAATCATATCCCATTAGGAAAATAGCATCAACATATTGCGCAAGATTACCATTACGATAAACTCCTTCTACCCCGCCAGATACGTCAATGGATATATGAGAATCCAGATTTGCCGATTTGAGTTTGGTATAGAGGATTTGCATGAACTCCTCAAATAAAGCAGAATTTGAAGTATGAGTATAGGTGTTTGTAGGATTAGGAAACTCGAAATCTATATTTACTCCATCTGCTCCGTACGTCTGCATGGCATACAGGATATTATTTGCAAGATTCTCTCTATGGTAAGCAAATATGCTGTCCATCGTGACGGCATCGAAGCTTGTGACGGATATGATCACTTTTACCCCATTCTGGCGTGCGACATTTTTAACAGCATTATACCTGTTTATGTCTATTGGCGCAACAAGCGTACCATCACTCTTTGCATTCCATGAATGATACGCCACATGAGTAAGCCCTTTCCAGTCCGGCTGGTAGGAAGATGGATCTGTCCAGTAAGGCCAGAAAGCGTATATCAATTTAGACAAATTATTTTCAATTGCTACAGGCGTGAAGATTGTAATTTTATTCGGATCGCTGCTTCCAATGTTGTTGTTTTCATTAGACTCGGTTATCCCCTGATTGCTATCTGTAAACACTGTTACATAATAGCTTCCAGCAGGAACCGAAGCCGGAATTGCGTTTGTCGTGACGGTGACTGTATTGGAAGCTCCGGCAGCTAATGAACCCATCGAAAAATCGCCCAGAGAATAAGTTGTGCCATACACTGAAGTCCCAAGTGAAATCCGGTTTGAGAAAGAACCCGATGCTGCTCCTCCTATATTCTTTATGGTATAAGTCACTGAGAAAGTCTGTCCTGTAGTGGCAGAAGAAGTACCAATGCTCACTGAAGTAACAGTAAGGTCAGGTGTAGATTGTGACACTGTAATTTTATTCGGATCGCTGCTTCCAATGTTGTTGTTTTCATTAGACTCGGTTATCCCCTGATTGCTATCTGTAAACACTGTTACATAATAGCTTCCAGCAGGAACCGAAGCCGGAATTGCGTTTGTCGTGACGGTAACTGTATTGGAAGCTCCGGCAGCTAATGAACTCATATAAAAATTACCAAGGGAGTATGTGGTACCATACGCTGAAGTCCCCAATGAAATCCGGTTATAGAAAGCACCCGATGAAGAACCTCCCTGGTTCTTGATTGTGAAAGTAACCGAGATGCTTTGCCCTGTGGTGGCTGAGGAAGGAGTAAAGCTCATCGAAGTAACAGTAAGATCGGGCGTAGCTGCTGAGGCTATACCACCTGCAAACAATGAGATTATCAGCGCCGTTGTTACAACTACAATTCTGAGGGCACACCCTCTCTGAATATTATCCGATCCCATTTTTCCACCCATCCAGTTTGCGTGGCGACCACCATTTGATGCGTTTTTTGAGCAGGCACGCTATCTAATTAAGTATTAGTAAAACTCGAAAGTATTAAAATCTTTCGAATTCATCAATTTAAATTAATTATTATTGTTCCAAATCCCCATCCCGAGCTGCGTCCCGGCAAAAGTGGCCTTTATTCTGGAAATGCCTTCTCTGACAATGACTCCTTTCCCAGATGGTGCATCGAATAAGAGAGCAAAATATTTTTTCCTACGTCGTGGATACCGCCACCGACTGCGCTCCGATTATCTTCCCGTTAACATCCATGAGTTCTAGCATTATCCTGTTGTTTGCAGGATCATAGGCTATCGGCTGCGTCGGCGTCAGGAACACCGCAAAGGTAGGCTGAGCACCCACTGCAATGGTTAATCCTGTAGCAGGGCCCTTAATGCTGCCGTCAGGATTGGTCTCGTTCACCTGATATGCCAGTCCTGTTATCGAAGACGGTACTTGCACAGTGAAGCTTACACCGGTTGCATTGGCTGTGCCAACATTCGATGTAGCTACTGCAAAGGCTGTTGGTGTGCCAACTCCTGTCCTATAATCCAGGGTACCTGTCGCCATCATGATAATATCAGCAGTGGGCACTGTACTTGCTGAGATGGTCAAAGTGTTAACTCCGCTTATCGGAGCAGTTGCACCGTTGGTGCTGGACACGTTGAATGTCATTGACGAACTGTTGAATGTTGCTGTTGCATTGATGCTTAGCACAAAGTTAGCAGTACTACCTGATGGTATGTCAACTGAGGTGTTTGGCGAACCTGTGAACGCAGTGCCATTCCATTGCTGATAGCTTACAGTTACAGGCAAACCGGATGCCTGTGCTATACTCACACCAGTCGCTGTTCCTGTTCCCCCGTTGATTACTGACATGAATATCGTAACTGGAGTGCCTACCTGCGCATTCCTGCTGTTCGGGGTTATGGAGGAGACCACTGCCGGGGTTCCTGTAACTACCCATGTCCACAACTGCGTAGCAGTTCCATTAATGTTGGTTGCTGTTGCAGTTACGTTCCAGGCTCCTGCTGCCGCACTTGTATTGGTATAGGAGGCTGCAGTTACGCTATTGTTGGTCTGCACGGTTGTTCCGTTGATTGTCCATGTTACATTCAAGGTTTGGTTCACTGTGATGTTGAATGTCCTGGTTGCTCCTGCAGTATCACTGACCGGGGAGGATGGGGCATATCCGATGACGGATGGTACCGGGGTTACTGCTGGCGCATTTGCAGTTATGGTTGTGCTTGCGCTTGTGTAGCCAGTCTTGCTTGCGGTTGCGGTTATTGTGCCCGCACCTGTGGCATTAACGCTGATGGTTCCATTGCCATCAGTATCAGTGATGCCGCTCCCGGTTGCATTACCGTTCAAGGTAACTGTTGCGCCACTGATATTCACACCCACACTGGTTACCGCGAAAATCACGCTTGTAGGCACACCAACTGTTACTGAGGTTGGAGTTGCAGATATGGACAGTGTAAAATTGAAAGGATCATCTCTTGCCCTGCCAAATATGATGTAACGTGGGTCAGCAAAGCTCCCACTGCTGCCTCCCTGCAAAGTGTATCCAGTGGCAATCCATAATAGACCGGATGGATTATACGATCTTACCCTGACATAATCACCCCACCCATGAGGATCCGAAGATGCTGTATTATTAGGTCCATTCGTCCCTACATTTGTAGTCATAAGTTCCCACGGTGGTGGAGCCCCGCTGTAACTGTCAACGATTCCAACTGCATGGCTTGGATAGTAACTCCCTCCTCCCCAGAATACCGAAATGCCGAGGTGACCACGGCTATCAGGAGCAGCAGCACCGTATTGGTACGCGAAGTTAGGACTCCATATCGATGGACGACCAACATAACTCTTATCGCTTTCTTTGAAAGTGGCTGCTTCAATGTAAGGATAGGGGAATCCGTTTCCCTGCTTTACATTCCAGAAGAATCCAATTGTTCCATTGGCAACCCAGCCTGATAAAACCCTACTGTCTGTACGAGCACACCAGTTATATCCATCGGGTCCTGGGCAGATGGCAGAACCCTTAGTTGTGGTCGTCCATGTAGTAATTGTCCTATCGTAATAATTGGCACTTGTCGAACTCTCATCCCAGCTATACAGACGGAAAACACTATTTGTATGGTGAGTCCCCCAATACATTATACTTGTGGCGCCCTGTGCAGGTGCAAATGTAAAATGACTATTATCGGAGATATAGTTGTAACTTAAAGACGCATGGTTCTTCAAGTCATCCAGAGGAAAACGCAGAGTGATGGTACGGGTAAATGAATCTGTTTGGTCAAATATATTGGATGCAATGTAGAGATAGTTGTTGCTTAGAGCCAGTTGAGGATAATCCCACCACTGATTAGTCCATGTGCTATTGATATTGGTAGGATAAACGTTATAGAAAACCCATGTTGCACCTTTGTCGTTGGATATTCCCAACCTGAAATAGTTAACCCCGTTAGCATTTTGTATGCCTTGCCTGTACCAGATAAATATGTCGCGGCTCTGCTCATATATTACATCCTGGTCGCAGCAAAATGTAGGCATGTCTGCGAAGGGATTCACGTAACTGAATGTCGAACCTCCATCCACAGAGCGTGCTGCATACCAGTTGCCTGTGTAAAATACATAATTGCCACTGTTCGCAACGCTTGGTTCATTTACAGTGGATTTTGATAGTGCAGAAGCTCCAAGGGCACTGTTGTTGAATATTGTAAAGGTACCAGGAGAAGATGAAAGTGGAGCAAACTTAGTATTTACAATATCGGTCTCTTTACCCGAAGGGCCTACTGGTGCTTTTTCTTGAAGAATCGGCTGTCCAGATAGATGAGTTTTGTTCAGCATTTCTAAACGGTGTTTTTGCTCTTCAGGACTCACTGCTGGAAGTTCAGCTAAAAACTTTATGTTACCAGATTCTGGCGCCGTTATATTGGCTATCATTGCTTGCATCGTTCCTGATGGTATTGAAGCAAGTTCATTATCGGTATTTTGTTGACTAAAGACCCCTTGAGTTGATGCCAAAAAAATAATAAGCGACCCTAATGCTATCACAATCAACTCAATATTTTTAATTTTTCTTTGTCTTAACATTTTTAACCATTTATTTTTTTTAATTTGAATTTATACAACAAAATGAAAATGATTGCCAAAAGTACTATAATTCCTATGATTACAACGGAAATGCTCTCGGCAGAAGTGGCGGGGCCTGGTTTAAGTATGAGACTACTACTATTAAATCCGCTTATAACGGAGCCATCATCAACATCCACATATATTCCTGGTATCAAACACTCTTGTGTTCCACCAATATATCTGCAGGTTGTTTTGTCAATGGCACCCGTTACTACCCAAACGTATCCATCTGTAGAATTACTTTTTAATACCCTATCTATTTCCGCAACTATAGGTTCTTTTAGACCGTTCTCCTTTGCCTTCTCTATTACCTGTTCTTTCGTTATTGAAAATGTATGCGGTTTCTTTGGACCAAGGTAATCTGTTATATTTCCATCTTTATCTAAGGATACTGAAACATAACTTGTTCCTGGACTTGCTAAATAAGCTGAAGGTATGTCGTATGAATAAGAAACACTGTAGGATATCTCGCCTGTTCCAGATTGAAAAGTTTTGTTGTCTGTAATAGCTAAATGCTTATCGAAATAATCACTGCCAACGAAAGACTTTATATAATTATTGGAAATATTAATTATATAGCTTGGAACTGCTACATTTAATGTTTTACTGGGTGGACCTATCGTTCCAGTTCCAGTTATCGCCTGACCGGATTCTTGTTGGGCAAAAACTATGGATACACTCAGCAACAACAAAAACATCCCGGTTATTATTTTCGGCATAACTAATCACATAGTGTTAATCTTGATAAGGTTTTACTTTCGTAGACATATATTTTCCTACGTCGTTGATACCGCCACTGACTGCGCTCCGATTATCTTCCCGCTGCCATCTACCAGTTGAAGCGTAATCCTGTTGTTTGCCGGGTCGTTGGCTATTGCTACAGTTGGCGTCAGGAACACTGCAAAGGTCGGCTGAGCGCCCGCGTTAATGGTCAATCCAGTTGCTGGACCTATAATGGCTCCAGTTGTTGGATTGGTCTGGTTCACCTGAGTTACCAGTCCTGTTATCGACGTCGGCACGCTCAATACCAAACTTACACCAGTTGCATTGGCTCCCCCAACGTTTGCTGTCGCTACTGCAAACACAGCAGGTGTATTAACTGCTGTACTTACAGCCAGTGACGTGGACATCATGATAACATCCGCACTGGGCATTATACTTGCTGAGATGGTCAGCGTGTTTACTCCACTGATCGGAGCCTGTGCTGCATTAGTGCCAGATACATTGAATGTCATCGGCGAACTGCTGAACGCTGCTGTTGCATTGATTGTCAGCACAAAGTTAGCCGTGCCGCCTGCAGCTATGTCCACCGGTGTGTTCGATGAACCTGTGAAAGCAGTGCCGTTCCACTGCTGATAACTTATTGTGACGGGCAAACCGGATGCCTGTGCTACACTCACACCAGTTGCTGTTGCTGTTCCGCCATTGATCACTGACATGAATATCGTTACTGGCGTGCCTACCTGCGCATTCCTGCTGTTCGGGGTTATGGAAGATACCAGTGCAGGTAGTGTTAATGTATTGACCACAATAACTCTTATCTGCGCTGTATTGTTTAAGTTGCCTGCTTTATCGTAAGCGCTGATATTCAGATTATATGTTCCATCCGAAGCATTTACCGCCACACTGCTATTCATCCAGTTACCGCTCACATTATTTAAAACAACAGTCCCTGCACCTATTGATGCGGCATTAACTGTAGCATTTTTTACACCGCTAAATAAATCCATAATTGCAGCGCTTAATGTTATTGATTGACCGCTCCTAACTGTCGTCTGACCGGCTGGATAACCTACAGCACCAGGATATACCGTGGGAGGCTCTCCATCCCATGAGTACTCAGTCCAGTGCGAAACATCGAATGATAGGGTGTGTGTCGAATTGTCCCAGCTAAGATTTACGACTGCGCCTCCTGACGTCTTTTCGGATGGAACTATCAACACTCCATCCTGCAGAATAGCCGGACTTACTGTGAATGCGGTCAGATTATAGATACTGAGAGTGGCTGCTTTATTAAATTCCCTCAAGGCATCGGCAGTGGCATTGAGGTTCATGGATTTCCCAGACATCTTCAGCATTTCTCCGAGATTTTTAAGATTCATAGAAGTTGTATAATCAGTCAGATTAATTGGCTCATTAAATTTAAGGGTGGCAATTCTGTTCGAACCATTATAAGGTTCAAATACAAGGTAAGCAGCGCTATAGTCGGGTATATCGCGGAAGTTGGTGGTACTGCCTCCAAGATCGGTATTGAAATGCTCTCTCGGATTGATATTTGAAACAACTACCAGTGCGCCTATTTTGGGAATGGTAACAGGACCATAAGGCGTAGACATTGTTACATTTATCCACACAATCCTTGCATCCTGAGTCGGGATAATCCCCAGTGTATGAGTAATCCTGTAAGAATAATTGCCGTCGGGTAATAAAACCCCGGAGTTATTAGATTCAAGAGGAATTGAGCCGTCTGCTTCGAAGAAATTTGCTGTCACGCTGGAATAATGAATTTTATCGATGGTGTTGACGATTATCTCCACAGGACTGTTGTTATAGAACATGGATGCATTCGAAGGATGAGCAGGAACGTTCTTGGATGAATTATATCCTATTACCTTTACCCCGGGATACATAAAAGCTATAACGATAAGATTTGTTGTACCGGAAACTCCAGAAGTATCGTATGCCGTTACTGTTACATTGAATATTCCCCTGACAACTTTATCAACTTTTACAGTTTTATTGAAATAGGTTATTTGCCCAACCCCTGCGTACGACCCGTTTAAATCCATCAAGACCGTACCCAGCGTGCTGACGCTTGAGACATCTGCAATCACATTTGCAGTGTTGATACCGGTACCGGTGTCGATTATTCCCACGTTAAGGGTAAAGTTAGGGGTCACTTCATTCGCAATACCACCTGAAAGCGGTTCATATGTGGTATTTGATGGAATTAAGACAGGTCCGGAAACCGGAGGGAATGTTTTTGCATCGCTCGAACCTTTGACTGACCAGGGAGCGCCTGGAATAGCCCCATACGAATCTGCGTGACCACCCGAGGTCTTCTGGACAGAGTGGTCGTTGCCTGTTCCTTCTTCAGAAAGCGCCGCGACTGCGCCGCCCGCCAGCAATATGCTCGCGATTACCGTTATTCCAACCACGATTCTGAGGGCACGCCCTCCATGAGTTCTTACTACGACCATATTTGACCATCATTCGAGTATTGCTGCATTTTTACATATAATCTATGTTGGGTTTTGGCGCTTTAATATGCGGGGCAAATATCCAAAAAGATACAAGGGAATGATTGAACATTCCCTAAATTTATTCTAAGTGTGTATCGACACAGACTGCGAACCAAGTATGTTTCCGCTGCCGTCCACAAGTTTGATCATGATCCTGTTATTGCCAGGATCATTGGCAATAGCACCGGTCGGAGTGTAGAACACCGCAAACGTGGGCTGCTCTCCAACACCTATCGCTATGTTCTTGGCATCACCTATGATCGCGCCTGTTGTCGGGTTGGTCTGTTTTCCTGATACTACAAGCGGCATGGTACCTGCATCAACAACGAGGGATACATTTGCAGCCGCTGCATTTCCAACGTTGGAGGTCGCAATCGCAAACGCTCCCGCTACATTTACACTGGCTGAGACGTCTGTTGTGGTGGATATCATGACGATATCTGCAGACGGCGAACTGGTCGCGGCGAGCGTGAATGTATTAACCAGTGTAATCGGGGCAGATACTGTTGTGCCATTTGTAGTCTTTATATCGAAGGTCATGCTGCTTGCCGGGAATGAGGATGTCGGAGTTATGTCAAGCACGAAGAATGCCACGCCGTTGTTAGGTTTGATTGTTGCTTTAGCATTGGGTACGCCGAATTTCGTCAAGCCGTCCCAGGTCTTGAAGTTAATAATTACTGGCAAAGTTGTGTGCTGTGTAAGCTGGACATCCTGTGCGTAGTCGGTACCATAGTTAATTACAGAGATAAGCAGTGTTATACTGCTTCCAACCTGTGCGACCCGGCTGCTTGGTGCGATTGACGATACGAGTGCAGGTGCGCCAGTAACTGTGAAAGCACCTACCAGTGCGCCGAACTGACCATCCGGGTTTGTCACTGTGACCTTATAGGAACCTATGGTAAGACCAGTAGTATCAATCGTCCCTGTTATCTTTGTTGAGCTGACGACAGCTACATTGGTAAGGCTCTTTGTTCCTATCTGTGCAGTGGCACCAGTGATGAAATTCGTCCCTGTGATGGCTACGTTGACAGTCGCGGAAGAGACACTGGTGCTAGGCGATATTCCAAGTACTGTCGGGGGAAGTGTGGTGGTTACTGTGAAACCGTTGGATACTGTTGTGCTCTGACCGTCTGGATTAGTAACGGCCACATCATAGGTTCCAGTGGAAAGACTTGGTACGAATACCTGAATTATAGTATCTGAAATCGCACTTGAAACCGCTGTAACTCCACCGACCGTGACTACAGAACTCTTATCAAAGCCAGTGCCTCCTATGGTGAATATGGAGCCAACTGGCCCTGTGTCAGGTGCTATTACCACGATTGCTGGCGGGTTCGCACCCAGTAAGCCTACGCTGACGTCATCTATAAGCCAGCCGCGGAAGCCGTTGTATAAGCTGTCTACTGTATTGAACCTGAATCGAACCTTAACCTGGCTCTTGCCTGTGTAGTTACTGATATCCATGGTTACCTTGTACCACACACCAGGCAGGTCAAGACCGCCTGAACTATAAGGCATAAAAGCGGCAGCTTTGGGGTCGTTGAGCGGGTTGAGACTGCCGAGTTGAGTATAGGTAGTACCATTATCCGTGGAGATGTCAATGAACATCCTATCGAACGCATTGGTATCCACTCCTTCAACCTCCCACCAAGTCATGAACGAAAGCGTGGCCTTATTAACAGACGCAAGATTGATTGCAGGCGAGGTTAGTGTGCCTTGATTAGGTCCGTTAGATGTGCATCCGTTCTTGGATGTTTGAGTGATTAATTTATAGTCAGAGCCACAGTACGTGCCTGTTGAGTTTTCGCCATACCACCAGACATAATTGCCGCTGAATGCGGGTGGCAGTTCTCCTGTGTCAGGCAACGTAACAAGCGTGGGATTGATATCTGGAATTTTGACAAAGTACTGGTCTGCTTTATATTCCCTGTGCCAGAACCCGGTTGCAACCCAGCCGTTTGTGCCGGATTCAATATTATCGAAGAATCCAGATGACGAAGAGACTGTGAATCCATTGGTGAGAGTGGCGCTCAGACCGTCCGTGTTTGTAACAACTACATTATAAGTCCCTGCTGAAAGCGTTGGTATTGTTGCTGTTATTTTTGTGGTACTTACCACAACGACCGATGTAGCGCTGACGCTGCCAACAGTTACCGAGGCTCCTGATTTGAATCCCGACCCTGTAATAACGATGTTTGTGGGAGTGTTGATGATGCCCACATTAGGTGTGATTGCGGTTACCGACATCCCGGTCACTGTAAAAGCTTTTGAAAGTATACCAAAGCCCCCGTCAGGATTGGTGACTTTTACGTCGTATGTTCCTGCCGACAGTGTTGGCACGATTGCCTGGATGATGGTAGATGATATAACGCTTGACGTGGCGTTTACACTACCGAATTTAACCGTGGAACCCGAAACAAAACCACTGCCGCCAATCGAGACTGCAGTTCCTACAGGTCCAGATGTTGGTGTTATTAGAGTAACTGCGACCGAGTTTTGCTGAGACGGTGCATAGTATCCACCGCTATCAGAGCCGGTAAGCCCAGAATAGGTAGCAGTCACCTGAACATTCCTGAGTGTACCATCGTTGCTGGGATTGCATGTCTGATAGGTAATCTGGTACTGATTGGCTAGATTCTGTGATATTTGTACATAGATGTCTGCAAGTTGGTTCTCGGACGGCGAATAATAGAATTTTCCGCCCGTTTCAGTAGCAATCTGCTGAAGTACGCTAGTAGCAACGCTTGCCCCCAAACCGATTGTATAGACAGGTATGTTATTGGCTTTGGCGTAGTTTATCGTTTCTGTCAATGTGTGAACATCAGCATTGCTAAAGCCATCGGTAAACGCTATTATAGCTTTGCGGTTTGCTTCTGTTTTTGTTAGCGTGACCGCATTATATATAGAGTCATAGAGCGCAGTATTACCTTCTGAAAAGTTTGGCATACTGTTTACCATGTTCAAAAGCAGCGTCTTGTTGCTTGTGAAATTCTGGACGACGTCTACTGAAGTTGCGAACTTGAGGATGGCAAACCTATCATTTGCAGCGCCTAAATTAATGAAATTTGTCAATCCTGTCTTTTCAGCCGCAATGCTGGCTGCGCTCATACTTCCGCTATAATCGACAGTCATGGCAATTGAAGCTGGTATTCCTGTGGATGAAACCGGAGTAACAGATATCGACGGCGTACATGTAGAACTCTCGGTAACTGCGAAGTTAGATGCTGTTAATCCTGTGATGGATGCACCATTCTGGTTTGCTACAGTGACATATGCCTTGATCGTGCTGAATGAACTATTGTCTATCTGGTTTATCGTGACTGTAAGCTGGCTGGTAGTTGCAGACTGGATTGTAAATGCTGCATTGTTTACATCGCTGGCTACATTCCCGACTGAATCAGCCACCACTGCCTTTACAAAAACATTTGTTGAAGGAGCGTTTGGTACAGTCCAGGCATATGAGCCGGTATTTGAAAGTCCGGTTGCGATTGGAGCATATGTGCCGTTTAATCCTGTTGTGGAATAATACAGGCTGACGGTAAGAGACCCATTCCCGCCAGATGCTACCCATGTGATATTTTGACTGGAGCCTACTGTCCAGGTTTCGCCGCCATTTGGCTGGTTCAATGCTATGGTTGGTGTAGTTGGTGCAGCAAAATACTGCGGTGCAAATTCCCCCCCTGCCACGTCTTGATTGTCATATACCACCGAGATGGGGTTGGTGCCGACGATTTTGTATATGTCCTTAGTTGAAGGAACAACTATATGAAAATTGCCTTTATTCAGATATCCGCTCCAGACTGCCCCGGCTGAATTGGTCACCGTGATCAATGCATTATCACTAAAAGAGAAAATTACCAGTTTTCCGCCTAAAATCGCAGGATAGTAAAACAATGTTCCGATTCCTGTTCCGGATGTATCCATCGCATGAACGGAATAGGCGTAATTCCCGCTCCAGCTGGAATAAGGTATTACTCCGACATTTACATCCTTGCTTGTTGTAATTGTCAGATATTGTGCAGTGTTGAATGGTATCGATGTAACATTGCCGGCATTCAATGTGCCACTATATATTAAGGCACCTGTGTCGGTATTTGTAACAGTTGCCGTAGTACCATCACTGTATGCGATGATGTCAAGGTCCTCTGTCCAACCGCCTGAAGTACCTACCCATGTGTAGAACTTCTGGCCCATGAATGTGCCGCTCGATGCAGGAACGTAGAACCCCTGGTCGCTATAGCTCAGTGCAGAGACTGGATTAGAGGCAGTAACTGTGATATACACATTGCTTAATGTTGGCTCAGCATGACGCTGACCGGCATTTAGTACTCCTGACCAGATAGTTGCACCTGTCACTGTGTTGGAAATCAGCACTGAGGTGGAATCATTATAGGCAAAGACGATAAAATTGGTGTAATTGGAGCCTGTCCATGAACTAATATCCACCTGATATGTGTAAAATTTGGTGCTCAAGCTTTTCCCGTTATTATCCATTGCGTAATATCCCATGACATAGGAGCTTAGTTCGTCGCCAACAATCACGCTGTATGGATTTGTCCCTTTTATCCTATATGTCCCTTTTGTTAACCCATAGCTGTAGGCTGTTAATCCCTGATGTCCTCCATTGTTGATTGTCCCACTCCAGAGAAGTACAGAAGCATTATTGTACACCTGGAATTGTGTAGCATCCGTATAGCTAAATATCAGGATGTCACTGTGCGTATACGTATAGGTGTCATACGTCGATGTCGAAGTAGAAATCTGCGTCTCCCCACCAAATGAATTGACCGCACTTTGAGCGGTAGTCGAGCCGGTTTTATCCGATGATCTACCTGGTGTGTCAGCTGCACTTGCGCCAGGAAGTATAATAATTAGAGATGCAAGTATGCAAACGACTAAAAATTTTCGTATTAGATTTATTCCACCGTTCCTCATTCTTATTCCTCCATGCACCAAAGGAGCTAAACCATCCTTTCTAATTAATGATTTGTTACACTATAGACGGTTTACACGTATTGGCAATCCTTATGGTGATAATGAGTATGACCATAACTCTATATAAAACTTATCATGTATAAAAATATAAATCAGTTAATTATAATTTAGTGAAGTTTGGCAAAACTATGCAAAATTATTTTGTTAGAGTGAAATAAAAAATGGTGTTTATTTCAAGATCACATTGGATATTGCAAACAGGGTCGATAAGATATCAGGAAATCTAACAAAAATGTAGTAAATGCATTGTGTTTTCTTCTATCTCGCCCATAAACACTCCTCTGCATTGTATTTTATGTTGTGGATAATGCTATCGACTGGGCTCCGATTACGTTGCCGCTGCCATCCTTTAACTGCAGCGTTATCCTGTTGTTTGTTGGATCGAAGGCTATCGGCTGTGTTGGTGTCAGGAACACCGCAAAGCTCGGCTGTGCACCAGCGTTGATGGTCACTCCTGTCGCCGGACCGATGATGGCTCCGGTTGCTGGATTTGTCTGGTTCACCTGGGTTGCCAGTCCTGTTATCGAAGACGGTACAGTCACGACAAGACTTACACCGGTTGCAGAGGCTCCGACATTCGATGTAGCTACTGCAAAGAACGTTGGTGTGTTGACCGCTGTGCTTACATTCAGGTTTGTGGATATCATGATGACATCCGGCAACTGTACAAGGCTTCCTGATATGGTCAGCGTGTTTACTCCACTTATCGGGGCTGCTGCTGCATTGGTGCCTGACACGTTGAATGTCATCGGCGAACTACTGAACGCTGACGTTGCAGTGATTGTCAGCACAAAGTTAGCCGTGCCGCCAGCGGGTATGTTCACTGGTGTGTTTGCTGGACCTGTGAATGCTGTTCCGTTCCATGGCGTATAGCTTACGGTTGCGGGTTCCAGCGGTGGTGCCTGTGATACACTCACACCAGTCGCTGTGGCTGTTCCGCCATTGATCACTGACATGAATATCGTTATTGGAGTGCCTACCTGCGCATTCCTGCTGTTTGGGGTTATGGAGGATACCAGTAATGGCATGGGTGCAGGAGTTGGCGTTGGGGTAGGACTTGGAGTGGGCGCTGCATTAGCTGATGCATTATTTAAATTTATTCTAATTGGAACCTCTGCATAATCCTCTGTCGAATCCTGGATCGCAAATAAGAGGTCGGTTACGTTTTGAGTTAGTTGGGAACCGTTTATCGTAACGTTTACCTGCCGTGTTTGTCCAGGACTCAGTGAAATCGGGGTTTGGTTCACCGCTGCTCCGCTCCACGGAGCAATATCTGTAAAGTTGATTGTAAGATTATATGTCTCAGGGTTTCCAGCATTTTTAATAAATACCCCAAAATCAGGAAAGGTCTTGAGGTAATCCTGGATATCGACATTTTCTAGTTTCTCCCACGGCTGATTAAGCTGCGGATTATTGTGTGTTGATGCAAAGCGGGTCAGATTAAATTGGGTTTCGGTGGGGCAATACCCAGTGCAATACCCAAGTACTAAATCAAGATCATTTGCAGGATTCACCCACTGCAGGGTCACATTCATGTACCGCGTATTCTTAAGATTAATCCCGCTTGAACCGGCATCCCATGCAAGCGAATAAAGTGAATCGGTGTTGTTTATAGTGCCGCTTGAAAAGTTATTCCCGCCCGGCATCAGTTTTTTAACACTCAGATTCAGATTCGGCTTTGCAGTGGCATCGTTGGTTATCGAGAATGTAAAATTCTTAACTTCATTACCTGCTACAACACTTTGCAGGGACGATGGATTTACCGCAAGGTTTCCTTTTGTTCCTGTAGGATATAATACATTCAAATTGTAACCCACGCTGCCGCTCAGGGAAAATGCATGCACTGCCACCCAGTATTCATCATACACCATGTTATTGAGGGTCACGACCTCTGAGACACCCGAGTTTTGTTCTGAAAGATCCACCAGATCGCCATTCGGCGCAAAAAGATACAAATCAAGGTCGCTGGCACTGTCTGCCCAGTTAAGATTGACCTTCAGCGTTGTGCCGTTGTATGATTTCAATTTGTAGTAAATCCAGTCACCGCAAAAAAGGTTATTAATACATGACGTAGTAGCACCATCATCTACAGTTCCCTGAATAGAACCGCTGCCCATCTGTGGTATTGTAATAACCACCGGGATTCTGAGCGTTCCGGCGGTTGAGTTCGCCACTACCAAGGTAGTCCCGTATATTGCAGATTTTACTCCAGCAGGGGGAGTAAAGGTGATGTTGATGGTTTTGCTGCTGCCTGCATCTATAATCACGTAATCGGGGAGATTAAAGCTTGATATAGGAATGGTGTTAAATTTTTCAAGGTCGGTCATCGCCTCGAGGGAAAAGCTAAAATTTACGGAATATGAGTTATTGTTGTTCAATACCATCGTTCCAATCGTACTGAAACCAGGAATTACGCTCTCTTCCCATCTGTCATCTCCGTTGATGCTTGCGCTGATGTTGTACGTGAATGCGTTTGTGAGGTTTATTATTCCTGCCCCTTTCTCGAATACATGAGAATTTGAAGCTGCAAGATTGCTTGAGGTATGCATCAGGATATCTCGAACCTGTGCCGGTGTAAGTGCTGGATTTTTCTGAAGAAGAAGAGCTGCAGCCCCGGAAACATGCGGCGTCGCCATGGAAGTACCGGACTCAATTTTATAGCCAGAGGGGGCACAGAGTTCACATGCGCCTGTTGGAACTGTGGAGTTTATGCTGACACCAGGAGCAACGACATCGGGATCGAGCCTGCCAAAAGCAGAAGGACCGCGGCTGCTGAATGAGGCTATGGTGTCGTTGCTGTCTGAAGCGCCAACTGTTATCACTTTCTTGGCAGAGCCAGGAGCGCCTATTGTATCTGTGCCAGGTCCTTCATTCCCCGCTGCCACTACCACTACCACGCCTTTTTCAACAGCAGCGTCGGATACAATAGTTGTCACATCTGCGAATTCATCGTTTGGCTGAGTGGAACCTCCAAGAGACATACTTATTATGTTGGCGCCGTGGGCTATGCTCCAGTCGATCCCTGCGATTGTGTTTGAAGTACCGCAAGAGCCTGAACTGTCACATACTTTGACCGCGAATAGAGTTGCATTCGGCGCCACACCTTTTAATATGCCGTTTGCCGCCACTATTCCTGCCACATGCGTGCCGTGCCCAAAATCATCGAGAGGAGGGTTATTATTCACAAAGTTGATTCCATCCGCCACTTTTTTTCCAGGACCAAAGCCTCCGCCAAGGTCGGGATGATTGTAGTCTATGCCTGAATCTATAATCGCGACTTTGATTCCTGTCCCTGTGTACCCAAACGTATTCCACACATAGGTTGCTCCTATGGTCTGTGTGGAATTTGTCTGTAGAATACTTTTTTCTGAAGGCTGCGGCGGAAGCGACACGATTTCATCGTAGTATATTCTTTCAACTCCGGGCATTCTTGACAGTTCGGAAATTCTTGAAGCGGGCATTTTTGCTGAAAATGCATCTACGATGTTATACCTGCGCCCTACCTTCCCACCACCGGATTCTACTGCCGATGAGAGTAAAGACAAAAGTTTTGTCTTTGAAGTCTTGATTTTATCAGGTTTTTTCATGAAAACAATTACAGGTATCTGGTCTTCAGGTTTTGAATTTGCAATTTTCAGCCCAAGATTGTGGCTTATATTTCCATCCGCTCTGGAAAGGGAGAAGCCATGTTCATTTAAGCCAATATCGGTTTGAGCAGGCTTGGCTGAAGCAATACTGATTACAAATAAGCAGGCAATTAGAGTTATAAACAGGTTATTCGACGCTGAACTCAATGTTCTTCAACTCCTTTTCTGTTTCAATTACCTTCCTGCCTTCTTTATCCTCAACTTCCTTCGTCACTTTTAAGGATGCCTTATAATTCCCTTTTCCCAGTTTCCCGATGGGTATTATTACAGTGGGCTGCGTGATCACCTGCGCCACTACCATCCCTTTTCCAGGGTCTGTGTAATTGGCGAAGACGGCAAACTCATTTCCTTGTTTCTCCACCCTATCTATCGCTATTCCGTACCCGCTTGTACTGAAAACGCCCCTGAACACTACGAAATTAAGGGCGTCATTGACTGAAAAAGCAGAGGGCTGAAGGGCTTTTTTTATAACAATACTGTTCAGGCGTTCCTTAACTTCAGGAATGCTGCCATTGAGTACGATGAAGATTTCCTCAGATTTACCTGAAAATCCTCCAAGCGGATTCAAATCTATCTCTGGATTGACCTGCAGTTTCTCTTGTGGTTGGGTTACACATCCTGACAGTGAGGCGAGCACCGTAATTGCAGCAGTCAATAATATTATTGTTGGCTGATGGAGTTCATCAATCACTTTCACTATTTTTAACATGCTCCGTTTTTCCTGAACAATACAAGTTGCAAAACCTCACTATGTTTTGCTGGTAATTCATCTTAAGCAATTTATTATTGGGTTTCAAGCTTAATAATGCTTCGAATCTTTCCTCACTATAATTGTAACATTGCGAGAAATTAGTAATGAAAGAAGGCTTTTCAGTTTATAAGGATATTTTTGAAACACAGGCATATCAAGCACAAGCCTGTCGATGGGATTTACATCACAAATTGTAAATGGTAAATTCTTAATAATTTTTTTAATAGAAAAATATGAATATTCGCCCTTCAATAAGTGCATCACATACAGCCGTGATTTATATTCATCAGATATAAACCACATACCGCCTAGGATTGTTGCATAAAGTTTAGCGACCTTTAAAGGAAGGTACGGCATTAAGAACAGATTCCCATGACGTTCTATTGGATACAGGCGGTTTGGGAATTCGATTAAAGCTATGCCGCCAACCTTTAAAATCCGGTTTATCTCTTCAACCATTTTATGAGGGTCTGGAACATGCTCTAATACATGAGAACATATACATATATCGAAAATCCCATCCTGAAAGGGAAGATAAAATCCATCAGCTTGGACGCAGTATGCATTTTTCAATGCCTTAATACGAGAGTTTGTCAATTTAATTAAACTTGGGTCAATTTCAATGCCGACCACCTTTGTTCCTAATGATTCCAACAGTGGCAAGCTTCCACCAGACCCACAACCAAGTTCTAAGATAGTAGATCCAGAAATGGTTTTAAATTTATTTATATAATCTGTATATATTTTAAATTGATCCACACTCAAGTGTGCCATGAAACTATCTTCATACAACCGTCCGTTTCCTATGCCTTTTAATCCTGATAGATAATTCTCAAGAATTTCGATAAAATTTTCAGTCACCCCAAACCTTTCAGGATTGTTAATTACTGACTTAAACCCTGTGCCTGCGTCTATTGAAATTTCCATTACCCTTAGGTGCAGCCTTTTTACCTCATTACCATTTTTTCTCCGGACGTCATTAGATATCGTTATGCTATGCCGTCCTCTGGTCGCTACATCCAATACATATTCATTGTCAAGCGTGATATTTTTACCATTGCTCCAATGGACTCCTATAGCTCCAACGAAATTATTATCAAAATAGACGCTGCCTCCGAACAGCAGGGTTTCTTGAGAGCCGGCAAGGGTTTTTATGTGCAGTAGATATGTTCCAACCATATCAAGGATAATATCATAGGATACAGATGAGTATTGATCTGGATGCAGCACCACCCAATCCCGCTCCTGCTTTTCTATATTGCCAGAGCTATCAGAGTACTCAGAACCATGCAGAGCTACTACTTTTTTTATATATCTCGTGAGTTTATCTTCACTTTTATGGGCTGGTGGCTTTTCTTTATGCAATATTCTTTTCAATATGCCCATTTCTGTGTGCGTATCAAAAGTCCCACGACACTTCTCATGCAGCGCAAACATTTCGGGATTGTTAATTACTGATTTAATCCCTATAACTAATTCTATTGAAATTTCCATTACCCTTAAATGCAGCCTGCGTGGTTCCTTACCATATTTTTTTCTCCCGACTTCATTAGAAATCGTTATCGTATGCCTTCCTCTGGTTGTAATATCCAATATAAATTCACTGACAAGCATGTTGTTTGTACCGTAGCTGCGATGAACCTTTATATATCCCACAAATTTATTATCAAAATAAACGCTTCCTCCGAACAGCAGGGTTTCTTCTAAACCTGCCAGGGTTTTTACTTGCAGACTATATGTCCCAATCATTTCAAGAGCAACATCATAGGATATTGATGAATCCTGGTCTGGCTTCAATACTACCCAATCCCGCTCCTGCGTTTCAACATTGCCAGAGCTATTAGAGTATTCAGAACCATGCAGAGATAGTACTTTCATAGATTCCAAAACAGTACTTCACGCACTGTTTTTATAGCTACCCATCAAGCCCTAATTTTCTATTTTGCACTAACTTAATGTGATTCTGCTATTTTGAATAATCAGGCAATTATAGTGATAGGTGCGTTTATTTTAAGAAAAAGACTTTAATTGACGGAATTAAAAATAAAAAAAAGAGCTGGTGTTTATTTTCATAAACACCTCTCTCACTGCATTGTGTCTTTTTACGTTGTGGATATTGCCACTGACTGGGCTCCGATTACGTTGCCACTGCCATCCTTTAACTGCAGCGTTATCCTGTTGTTCACAAGATCCAGCGCTATCTTCTGTGTTGGTGTCAGAAATACCGCAAAGCTCGGCTGTGCGCCAGCGTTAATGGTCAATCCTGTCGCCGGACCTATGATGGTTCCGGTTGTTGGATTGGTCTGGTTCACCTGATATACCAGCCCTGTTATCGAAGACGGCACGACCACATTAAGGCTTACACCTGTTGCAGTGGCGCCGACATTCGATGTAGCTACTGCTAATGCTGTTGGTGTGTTAACCGCTGTCTGTACATTCAGATTTGTGGACATCATGATAACATCTGCAGGAGTCCCAGTACTTGCTGACATTGTAAGAGTGTTCACTCCGCTTATCGGAGCAGGTGCTGTATTAGTGCCTGCCACGTTGTATGTCACCGATGATGTACCGAACGCTGCAGTTGGAGTGATGGTCAGCACGAAGTTAGCCGTGCTGCCAGCGGGTATGTCTACAGGTGTATTTGGTGAACCTGTGAACGATACACCGTTCCACTGCTGATAGCTTACAGTTACAGGCAAACTTGATGCCTGCGTTATGGTCACGCCTGTGGCTATCGCTGTGCCGCCGTTAATCACTGACATGAATATCGTCCCCGGTTTGCCTACCACTGCATTCCTGCTGGTCGGCGTGATGGAAGATACCAGTGCTGGTGTTGCAATTGCTGCTGTGGCTTGGTTTGCCAGACTTACTGCATCATCGAGCAGCCCGTTTACCTTTGTTGGATTGTGTACGCCCCAGCTTAAGTCTGATGACACCAATCGCACGTTCCAGTAAGCCTGGGCAATCAGAGTTCGGCTCAGGTTCTTCTCACCGTTATAGGCTTTAATTGTATTCAACGCACTTATAACGGTTGCGTTGGTGGTATTCCACTTAGCATGGGTTTTTGCCTGTATACCCGCGATGGTTTGGCTTACATTGCCAAGGGGGGTGAACAGGACGGTCAGATTGCCAGGTTTGCTTGCAGTTTTTGTGCTTGCAGTTATTGCTACATGGCAGCTTGAGCACTCTGGGTTTCCGTTTGAGTCTGTTTTGTTCTGCAGTAGAGTCGCGTTAATCTTGAAGGAATGCCCTCCCACCTTCTGGCTGTCAGGCAGTACGTTTCCGTTCGAGTCTGTTGTCATTGTTGCCATGTGGCAATCAATGCACTCGAAATTCAACAAGCCTGTCTGCTTCCATGAGCCGGCGAACACATCCGCTGCCGGGACACCATGTGGGCTTGTTGGGGTAGTAGCAGTAGCACTTGCCCATCCAGGTCCTGTATTGCCTGCTCTTATGTTGGTATGGCAGTTGCCGCATAGCATTGTTGTGTTATCCATCATTGTATAGGCTGCCTGGTACCTGGTTGGCACGCCTTTTGCGTCCGTTGCTGTTATAATTGCGGTCTTATTATAAAATCCATACGCCTTTGCCACTCCGTACTTAGCCTGGGTCTTTTTGAGCCAGTCGCCCATGTCGTGGATGTTATGGCAAACCATGCATGTAACACCATGGAAATCAGTCAGTGGTATTTTGGTAATATTGTCCTTGTTCGCAGGGTTCCAGTTCTGCGGAGATTTGCATTGCAAACAGGTATTTGGTTGCGGACTACCGTAGCCTGTGGTTGCGTTGAAAGTACCAAAGAAATGGTTACCAATGGCTCCTCCAATTGAAACAACCTTGTCGTTGTGTGCGCTTGCATTCCATCCATTAAAGATTGGAACAATTGAATGTGAACTCGCACTCAGGCTCTGAGAGCTTGCAGTATGGCATTGTGTGGTGCCGCCGCATGAGTTTGCCGGATCAGCCGATGCGCTGTTGGGCGAATTCAGGAAGTCGAAGATGGTGTTCGCATGATTCTTCATCATATCTTTACCCACTGTTGCGTTTGTACCTTTCATGTGGCAGTCCGTACAGGTTGCCCATTTACTTTGTGGGTAGTTCATTCTGGAATGCGTAAGATTAACCCCTGCCGTATGGGCTAACCCATGCCTGTAATGGCACTTTGAGCACAATACTTCAGATACAGGACCTGTGACATTTATTGGTGCAGTACCATAGCTTGCATCTTTCCTGCTGGTATCCGTTCCGGGATATAACAGGGCAGGTGTACTAAGGGTATCGATGATATCTGTGCCTGCTGCAAGTGAAGCAGTTGCATTGAAGAAACCTATATTCGCATTTGCGACCTCAGACCATGTGTCTGCAACGAAATTACCATTTGAGAATGTGTCTGCGTATTTGTTATCCGTCATATTGTGGATATTGTGGCACACACCACATGTTACAGCTATAGTGTTTGCTAATGGCACACTCGGGTTTTTATATTGATCAAACGGCGAATGGCATTGCATACAACTTGTGCCGTTTTCAGCTGCAGGTGGCGAATGTTCGCCGCTTCCTGTATCATAGCCTGTTCCATGATTGGAACCGCTATGGCACTCCTCGCATAATTTTGCAGAATAATTAACAACTACCTGATGCCCGTTGCCTGCCGGTCCATGACATCTCTCACAGGCAATTCCCGGCTCGCTAAAGGTTCCACTAATGCCTGGTAATATCTTGGCGTTTGTATTCCAGCCAGTAGTATGGCATCTTGCACAGGTGCCGTATGGAGCAGAGGGTGTTTCACCAGTTCCCCATGTCTTAGTTTCAGTATCATATGTATTGCTCTGAGCAAGCCAATATCCAGTTGTGTTCATATATAAAAATGAGAATTTGCTAACAACTACATAGCCTATGTCACCCCAGCTATAACCTGGCGGAGTTGGAAGATTCATTGCCTGAGCTTTATTTGCTGGCGTTAACATAACACGATGCAATGTGTTAGTCCATTTATCGTACTTTGCCTTGTGGCAGTTTACGCATACTGTTGATGTCAGGTAAGTCGGTGTGCCTGTAAGGAAATTGAAATTTCCTCCGATAACATCGACATGGCAGTTATAACATCCAGGCTGATCAAGCCTTGCTGATGCAAGTGTGGTATCATTGTATCTATGGGTTTTATTATAACTCTGGCCCGTAGAAGTTAACGAAAAATCCGATGGCGCGATAATTTTCACATGGCATGTTGTACAGCTTGCCACGGTTTCAGGCAAGTCAGTGCCAGTGCCATTGAAACGATGTGTTGCGTTGAAAAATATCCCTGCTGGCTTCAAAGAAAGATCCGATTTGTGACAGAAAGAACAATCGGGTGGTGGCGACACTGTAAAAAAGGCAGGTGTTGCCTGACTACTTCCTGTCAGCATCAGCAGGACTATTATTCCTATTCCTGTTATGATTGATTTTTTAATCATTTTTTTCTCCTAATTCTTTTTATTTTTTAATAACCTGATAAATATTGCTCATCTTCTCTTTATGCCCAAGCCGCTGAGAGTATAGCTATTGTTAAGACAAATTCAAATGCCTGTGCCTTCTTTGTCGGCGATGGAGACGGAGTGCCCGTTCCGGCAACAAGTACTGTTATCGAAGTGTTTGGCACCAAGCTTCCATTTCCAGCCATTCTCACAGAGCCCATACAATATTCTCCTATCCTATCTATTTATCGCGAATACTCCACGTGTACAGTCCACGTTTTCTTGCAGGTTTTCTTTGTTACATGCTATATTTAATACTTTGCATGATGTAATTATTAATCATCTCAACTTAAACTGCGTCAGTGTTGGAGATTGGGGACATACATTCCATAATACCTCTCCCAACAATTCGGCATGTATATTTTTTTTAAAAGGTTACATTAATAAATAATAAGATAATGTAGGAGGGATGAAAATGGTGGAAGATACTGGAAAAATCATAAGTAACGGCTTTGAAACATACACAAAGAATCTCAATCTGTGTGTTCCTTTTGTGGTCAATTTATTTGTTTCTCGCATAATGGATTTTTTGTTTTTTTCTGTTGGATTTTCTTATATTCTTGGGTCAAATCTATCATCTCTTAATGAAACTGCAAGTCCTGAACAGATTATTTCAACAATTCTCCCTCTGATAAGCCGTCATATTTTTGAGATCGCCATTATGGTCATTTTATTTATTCTAATTTCTTTGTTTTTCCAGGCGTTCTTCACAGCGGGTGCTATAGGAATGGCAAAACAAGCCACAGAAACAGGAACCTTGAATCTTTCATCCATGCTGGAATATGGAAAGAAGAACGTGGTTAATCTTTATCTTGCCGAGATTCTGATAGGGCTGCTCCTCTTCGCGGGTGTAGTGTTCCTTGTGCCCGGAGCACTCAGTGCTGATAGAGGCAACATATTATCGTCTGATACGAGTTCAATACTGTTGTTTATGATAGGAGTTTTGGTCTGGATAATCTATGCGGTGATTCTTAGCATAGTTCTTGCTCTCGCGAGCTATGCTCTGGTTGTGGAAAGCCTTGGACCTGTGGATGGAATAATAGCAGGTTATAACTTTTTCACCAAGCAAAAGTTCGATGTATTCCTGCTCTGGCTGATTATCCTTATAGTATCAGCTGTACCAATAATCGGGCTGGTTATCCTTGGCGCTATTTTTGGCATGAACTTTATCTGGCTTCTGATAATCTTGGTCAGCGTTTTAATCATCGCCCCTCTTACCACGCTCTGGTGGGTTCGTTTATACATGACCAGAACCGATAAAAAAATTTACTTTAACGAGCTTCTGGCTCATCCAAACGAGCTTGAAAAGTTTTGAAAAGCTTAGAGTTTTTCAATAAAAGCTTCTATTCTGCCAAGAGCCTCGATCAATTCCTCGCGCGAGGTTGCATAAGAGCACCTCAGATACCCTGCGCCGCATTCACCGAACACATCACCAGGTACAACAGCCACCTTTTGCTCTTTTAAAAGGGCGCCTGCAAACTCCTCTGAGGTAATACCGGTGCTTTTTATGGAGGGAAAAGCGTAGAAAGCACCTCTTGGTTCGAAGCAAATAAGCCCGAGCTTGTTAAGACCATTTACAATTAAACGCCTTCTCCTGTCGTATTCCCTGACCATTTTCTGCATTTCGCCATCTCCATTTTTCAATGCTTCTATTGCCCCCATCTGGGCTGTAATTGGGGCGCAGAGCATGGTGTATTGATGGATTTTCGTCATTGCTTCGAGAAGCTCCACGTTCCCCGCGGCAAAGCCGATGCGTAATCCGGTCATGGCATGTGATTTAGATAATCCATTTAAAATTATGCTTCTCTCCTTCATCCCGGAGAGCGAGGAAAAACAGGTATGAACGCCATCGTAGGTCAGTTTGCCATAAACCTCGTCCGAGATTACCACGATGTCGTTTTCATTCACGACATCTGCTATCTCCTCAAGGTCTTTTTTCCCCATGACCGCACCCGTGGGATTATTGGGATAACTCAAAACAAGGGCTTTAGTTTTAGCTGTGATGCTCTTCTTTATCTGGTCTGCTGTGACCCTGAACTCATCCTCCTCGTACGTGGGTACAGGAACAGGTTTTCCACCTGCCAGAGAAACACTGGGTTTATAGGAAACATAGCATGGCTCGGGGATTATAACCTCATCCCCTGGGTTTGTCACTGCCCTGAATGCCAGGTCAGCAGCCTCGCTTACGCCTGTCGTAACAAGAATCTCGTTCCTTGGATTATAATCGACATTGTAGTCCTTCCTGTAGCATTCTGAGATCAATTCCCTCAGTTCGAGAAGTCCGTAGTTCGAGGTGTATGAAGTGAAACCTTTCTCAAGCGAGTAGATGCACGCCTCCCTTATATGCCATGGTGTTACAAAGTCGGGTTCTCCCACCCCGAGTGATATAACCCCATCCATCTCAAGCACGAGATCAAAGAATTTCCTTATCCCTGAGGGAGGAATGTTTTTTACTCTTGTTGATACGAATTCCGACATGGCATCACGGTGATACAGCAAGGCGTTCTGAGCGTTCTTTCTCAAACAGTACATCTCCGTCTTCTTTGTATGCGCGCAGTACAAAATGCGTTACAGTTCCCTGCACCTGCTCAAGCGTTGCTATTTTCTCCGCCACAAAGAAAGCTACGTCCTTCATGGACTTACCCCTCACTGTGAGGGAGAGGTCGTGGTCGCCTGAAATAAGCCTTACCGACCTCACTTCCGGGAACTTTGCAATCCTCTCAGCGATGGCATCATAGCCTGTCCTTGAGCGAAGCGCCACCTTTAGCTCTATAATAGCGTACACATATTCCTCGCCCGCCTTTTCCCAGTCGATTACGGTCTTGTATTTTCTTATTATCCCCTTTTTTTCCATCTCTTTGATTTTTGAGGCTATCTCTGCTTCCGTCATTCCGGTCAGAGCTGCGATTTCTCTGGGCGTGATTCTCGGATTGCTCTCCAGTATCTCCAGTATTTCTTTCATTATTATGCCTCGCGGCTTTTCTATGTTGTAAGGGTTAATAGGTTTTGTGTTTCCAAAGCTTTTTATTGGTATACCTTGTCTTTTAGGGGATATGAGAGCCGTCATCCCATTCAAGAAGAGCAATGCCAAATCAAGATTGGGAGCATTGCTCTCTCAAAAAGAACGCGAGGGACTTGCGATGGCAATGCTCAATGACGTGGCAGAGGCATTGCTTGGCTCCGGGTGTTTTGGGGTGGTTGATATATTATCCACCTCTATCATCGAAGCTAAAGGCACCAATGTCGTGCTGACCTATAAGGGATTGAATGAAGCCCTGAACGAATACCTTCAAAAAATGTCTTTGCATAAAATAAACGAGCCTGTTCTGATAATAATGGCAGATATACCGCTTGTTTCAACAGATAACCTCGGGGATATTGCCTCCTCGCATGCTGATATTGTGATTGCTCCTGGCAGGATGGGTGGAACCAATGCCTTATTTATCCGCGATCCTGAAAGCTTCCGTGTGGATTATTACGGTGTGAGTTTCTTGAAACACCTTGAAATTGCACGCAAGAACAATCTTGAGATTTCGGTTTTTGATTCCTTCAACCTTAGCACCGATATCGATGAAGTCGCAGACCTTGCAGAGGTTCTGATCCATGGAAAAGGGGAGGCTGCGCATTACTTAAAAAAACTTGGGTTCAGTCTTCTGGAAAATGAGGGACGTGTCGGAGTTAAGAGGAACAAAAACGTCCCTGAGGGATAGATGAAAAAATTAATAATCATTTTTATTTTAATTGCCTCAATAGCGGAAGGGTGCATCGGGCAGCAAAAGGCAAATGAAACAAGCGAAAAGATCAATGTCGTTACCACTTTCTATCCCCTCTATGAATTCTCAAAGCGGATAGGGGGTGAAAAAGCCGATGTATCGATACTGGTTCCTGCGGGCGCAGAGCCGCATGACTGGGAACCAGGTCCACAGGATATTATCAGAATAGAGTCCGCCCAGATATTTGTTTATAATGGCGCTGGGCTTGAACCTTATGTTGATAAAATTATAACAAAGACAGAATCCCAGAAATTGATTGTCGTGGATTCAAGCGAAGGGATTGAATTAATTAAAGAAGGGGGGACGCCTGATCCCCATATCTGGCTTGACCCGGTGCTGGCAAAACACCAGGTAGAAGCTATTGAGAAGGCTTTTATTAAAACAGACCCAAAGAATAGCGATTATTACAGAGCCAATACCGCCGCACTCGAACAGGAATTAGATGCCCTGGATGCTCAGATATCAAAAGAATTAGCTCCTGCCAAGAATAAGGTGTTCATAACTTCTCACAGTGCATTTGGCTATTTTGCAAAAAGGTACGGTTTAACGCAGATCGCAATTGCCGGGCTCTCGCCTGATATCGAGCCCAGCCCTGCAAAGATTGCCGAGATAGTTGGGGTTGCACGGGAGAATAAGGTTAAATACATTTTCTTTGAGACTTTAGTAAGCCCAAAGCTATCTGAAACTATTGCAAACGAGGCTGGGGCACAAACGCTGGTGCTCAATCCGATAGAAGGGCTTTCTGAAGCTCAAATCAAGCAAGGTGAGAACTACCTTACTATAATGCAGGATAATGTGAAAAATCTTAAATTGGCACTTGAGGCGGAGAATGGATGAAAATATCATTGAAATGACGGGTGTAAGTTTCAAGCAGGACACTTCGTGGATTCTCGAAGATATCAACCTGGAAATAAAGCGGGGAGAATTCTTAGGAATTATAGGCCCTAATGGTGCGGGTAAGACCACACTTCTGAAAATAATGCTTAAGCTTATTGAACCGACCAGTGGTACAATAAAGTTGTTCGGAGAGGACATACGCCGCTTTAAGGACTGGTATAAGATAGGGTACATTCCCCAGCATGCCCTCAGTTTTGACGTAAATTTTCCCGTAAACGTGTTTGAAGTGGTCTCCATGGGCAGATTCTCAAAAAAGGGGCTCTTCAAAAACCTCGGAAAAGAAGATCTGCAGGTGATTGATGACGCACTGGAAATAGTGGGCATGAAAGAGTATAAAAAAAGGCGAATAGGCGAACTGTCGGGTGGCCAGCAGCAGCGCGTATTCATTGCAAGGGCACTGGCAAGCCAGCCGGAATTATTGATTCTGGATGAGCCTACCGTGGGTGTGGATATTGCGGGGCAAAAAGAATTCTATGATTTTTTAGAGAAATTAAATAAGGAGAAAAAAATCACCTTGGTGATTGTAACCCATGATATCGGGAATATAAGTTCTCGTATCGGAAGGCTCGCCTGCATCAATAAAAAGATGTTCTCCGGATGCCACCCCGAGGAACTATTCGGCTATGCTCCGGAAGGCATGAAGTTCGTGCATCACTTACATGGAGAATAACATGCTGGAGATCTTCCAATACGGTTTCATGCAGCGGGCACTGATTGCAGGGGTAATGATTGCGGTCATCTGCTCTGCAATCGGCACGTTCATAGTATTGAAAAGACTCTCAATGATCGGGGATGGACTTTCGCATATTGCGCTGGGGGGTGTGGCTCTGGGTTTGTTTTTAAATGTTTATCCTGTTTTATCAGCCCTGATATTCTCGGTATTGAGCGCTATAGGTATCAACCGCCTGAGGGGGGCGAAAATTTTCGGGGATGTGGCAATAGCCATATTCTTTTCTGCCGGGCTTGCTGTGGCTGTGGTTCTCCTGAGCCTTGCAAGGGGTTTCAATGTGGATCTTTTCAGTTATTTGTTCGGAAGCATTCTTACCGTAAACGAGACTGACCTTGAAGTTATGCTCGGCATGGGCATATTTACTCTCGCGGCTGTGGTTATTTTTTACAAAGAACTTTTTTACATCACGTTTGATGAGGTAGCCGCACGAGCAAGCGGCATCCCCGTGGAGAAATTGAACACGCTGCTTGTGGTATTAACTGCAATAACCGTAGTGGTATCATTAAAAATTGTGGGTATCCTGCTTGTTTCTTCCCTTCTTGTTGTCCCCGTTGCCACAAGCCTCCAGATTGCCAGAAATTTCAGGGAGACAATTTTAAGCTCGATGGTTTTTGCAATATTCTCGGTGGTGATGGGCTTGATATTCTCCTTCTATTTTAACCTGGCAGCAGGTGGAGCGATAGTATTGACCTCTGTGATCACATTTTTAATTGTAATGATTTATAAAAAGTATATGAGTTAAATATAAAGGGCGCAAAGTATAATATCTCATATTATAAGGATGAATTACATTGTATGCAGCTTGAAAAACTAAGACACGGCACTGAACTTTTAAAACGCGGCTTCGCCAGCATGCAAAAAGGCGGGGTAATAATGGACGTAACCACGCCTCAGGAGGCGCAGATAGCAGAGAGGGCAGGCGCTGTCGCCGTAATGGCTCTTCACGCTGTGCCCGCTGATATCAGGAAAGCAGGCGGGGTGGCGAGGATGGCAGACCCCCAGGTGATTGCGGCTATCATTGATTCAGTCACCATACCCGTGATGGCGAAAGCGAGGATAGGGCATTTTGTTGAGGCTGAAATCCTCGAGGCGCTGGGTGTTGACATGGTGGATGAGTCCGAGGTATTAACGCCTGCTGACGAGAGCTTCCATATAGACAAGACAAGATTTACCATACCTTTTGTGTGCGGCGCTCGCGATCTTGGCGAAGCCTTACGCAGGGTAAACGAAGGCGCTGCAATGATAAGGACAAAGGGAGAAGCCGGGACAGGGGACGTTAAAGAGGCTGTCCGCCATATGCGGGCTATCATGGGCGCGATAAGAGAGCTGAAAGGAAAAGGTTCTGAGGAGCTGATCCAGGTGGCGCGCAGGATAGAAGCTCCGATTGAGCTTGTGAAAGAGACTGCCGAGCTTCAAAGATTACCAGTGGTGAATTTCGCGGCAGGAGGCATTGCAACGCCTGCTGATGCTGCGCTTATGATGAGGCTTGGCGCAGATGGCGTTTTCGTGGGCTCAGGGATATTCAAGGCTGAGAATCCTGAGAAGATGGCGTCCGCCATTGTCGAGGCTGTGAATAATTACGATAATCCTGCTGTGCTTGCCGAGATTTCAAAGGGGCTTGGAGGGGCGATGAAGGGAATTGATATTCGAGGCCTTACGGAGAAGGAAGTGCTTCAGGCGCGAGGGTGGTAATTACCGCCGCACGGATATTATAGCAACCATAAACCTTTTATCTCAACCAACCTTTTCAGAACATCATGGTGGACTTCGAGGAGATTGAAGAGGTTTACAAAAAGCTTGAAGGTAAGCTCACGCCTGACGAATTCAGGTCAAAAGTAGAAGAGAAAGTTACCATGATGAACGGTCTTTGCGATTCAAAGACCGCAGCCATGCTCGTTGCAAGCGAGTTTGGATTAAACGAGACAGTAAAAATCAGGGATATGAGCGAGGATAAGGGCAATGTTGTCTTTATCGCAAAGGCAATCTCAATCGGCGACATAAAAGAATTTACGCGTGACAATGACACCACAGGTCGCGTTGTGAATCTAACGCTTGCAGACGACACCGGTTCTATCAGGGCTGCGCTGTGGGATGAAGCCTGCGACCTCGTGAAGATAGGGGATATAAAGGCAGGTCAGAGCCTTAAAGTGAAAGGATATATCAAACAGGGGCAGCGCGGGCTTGAGGTCAATGTAGGTAAAGGCGGGAATATCGAGCATGTGGAAAAAGAAGTGCCTGTGAACATAAAACCCCTCAAGATAGGTGAAATCAAGCCCGGGATGATTGGCTTGAATATCGTTGGCAAGGTGCTTGATATTGGAAAGATGCGCACCTTTGCGCGCAAGGACGGAAGTGCCGGAAAAGTTACAAACGTAACCCTCGGGGACGATACAGGCAAGATGAGGCTTACGCTCTGGGATGGAAAGGCAGATGCGCCTGGTTTTAACGCAGGGGATACAGTGGAAATAACGAATGCTTATTCACGCGAGAACACCTTCAGCAACCAGACAGAACTGAATCTGGGCTCGGGCAGCGGGATCGTGAAGAGCAGCATTCTTGTTGACTATTCTGAAACCCTCACACCAGTTTCCGACATAGGAATAAACCAGGCTTACAGCGTGGCAGGGCATGTCTCAGGAATCGATGAGATCCGGGAATTTGAGAGGAAGGACGGCACCAAAAGCAGGGTATCGAATATCTATATTTCGGATGAGTCAGGAAGAATTAAAGTGGTGCTGTGGGGCGAACATGCAGAGCTGGTCAATGAACTGGATATAGGAAGCGAGATACGCATTGTTGATGCCTATGCAAAATCCGGCAGGAATGAAGAAGTGGAGCTGAGCGCAGGTGCAAGGACAAGAATCCACATCATACGAAAATAATTTTCCAGTGGAAATGGTGGGGTTCATCATTATCATTGATAATACTTTCACCCCGCTCTGGGAAGGTTTATAATCGTGCGTGAAGATTTGAAAATATAAAATGTGCACCAGAACAAATAAAATGTGCACTGGAGGAAACATGGTAGAAAGAAAAGGGTTGGAAGATTTGCCGGGCGTGGGTCCCGCGACAGCAGAAAAACTTAAGGAAGCAGGTTATGGCTCTATCGAAGCCATAGCAGTATCCTCGTCGTCTGAACTTGCAAGCATCGCTGAAATCGGCGAGTCCACAGCCCAGAAAATAATAAATGCAGCTCGTCAGGCTGCTGACGTGGGCGGGTTTGAGACAGGCGACCAGGTGCTTGAGCGGCGAAAACTCGTGGGAAAACTCAGCTTCGGCGTCAAGGCATTTGACGACCTTATGGGGGGCGGAGTTGAGACCCAGGCAATAACAGAATTCTACGGCGAGTTCGGCTCGGGTAAGACGCAGGTGGGTCATCAGATGGCTGTGAACGTGCAGCTTCCACCCGAAGAAGGGGGTCTTTCCGGGTCGGTGATAATAATAGACACTGAAAATACCTTCAGACCTGAAAGAATTACACAGATGGTGCTGGGACTATCGGCTAAAAAAGGGGTGGAATACGACCCCGAGGAGTTCCTGAAGAACATCCATGTGGCAAAAGCGTACAATTCAAATCATCAGATACTGCTGGTGGATACCGCCAGCGACCTTGCCAATAAATTAAAAGACACGGATAAACCAGTGCGCCTGCTGGTGGTTGATTCCCTCACCGCGCATTTCAGGGCTGAATATGTGGGGCGCGGCACGCTTGCGGACAGGCAGCAGAAACTCAACAAGCACATGCATGAGCTGATGAAGTTCGCAAACCTGTTTAATGCTGCAATAGTCGTGACCAACCAGGTGATGTCAAAGCCGGATGCATTCTTCGGAGACCCCACAAAGCCCATTGGCGGGCATATCGTGGGGCACACTGCCACGTTCAGATTATATCTGCGAAAATCCAAGGGAGAAAAGAGGATAGCAAGACTGGTGGATTCCCCCAACCTTCCCGAGGGCGAGGCTATATTCTCGGTTACCATGGAAGGGCTTAAGGATTAAAAATGAAGCAAGATATCGAAACCGATAAATAGTCTTGTGCTTAAGTGAAATGGGCGATTTAAATGGTACACATCGTGAAAAGCATGATCGGAGAAGCCCTCACAGGCGAGGGTAACGAGGTAGCACATATTGATCTTGTGATAGGTACAAAAGGGAGTGCCGTGGAAACTGCATTCATGAACTCGCTTGCAATGCCCAGGGAAGGCCACACGCCTCTTCTTGCTGTGCTTGAACCGAATTTACAGCCAAAGCCATCTACGCTTATAATAAACAAGGTAACGATAAAAAATGCAAACCAGGCGTTACTCATGTTCGGACCCGCGCAGGCTGCAGTAGCCAAGGCCGTTATGGATAGTGTTGAGGATGGGGTAATAAATAAAAATGATGCTGAGGATTTATTGCTCATAGTTTCTGTATTCATCCACTGGGATGCAGAAGATAAACAGAAGATATACGACTACAATTACGAGGCTACAAAGCTTGCAATAAAAAGAGCGATAGAGAAAGAACCTTCTGTAAATGAAGCCCTCGCAAGAAAGGATTCTGCTAAACATCCCTTCGCTTAGCCTATTTTTTTAAAACTCAGAGAAGGAAGTTCATACTTGTGGAATTCAATGCAATCGCAGTGGACGTTGACGGGACTATTACCTTTGCGGACAGGAGCCTTGACTGCAGGGCGGTTGAGGCACTGCGAAGCCTGCATGTGCCTGTGGTGATAGCTACCGGGAATGTGCTGTGTTTTGCGAGGGCGGTCTCAAAACTTGTGGGAACCGGAGGAATAGTGATTGCCGAGAACGGGGGCGTGGTGGAGTGCGGCACAGTCGAATACGATACCACGCATATAAAGGAGTGCGAGGATGCTTTTGAGTTCCTAAAAAAGCATTTCGCTCTTGAGAGGCTTGACCCTGAAAACAGGAAAACCGAGATTGGATTGCGGCGGAATTTTGATGTTGAGAAAGCAAGAGAACTTTTGAAAGAGTATCAGGAGATTGAGATAGTGGATACGGGTTTTGCCGTGCATATCAAGAGTAAAAAGATCAATAAAGGCACAGGACTAAAGCGCATCGCCAAACTGATGAACCTCAGTTCCAAGGATTTTGTGGCTATTGGAGATTCGCCCAATGATATCGAGATGCTGAAAGCCTCTGGTTTTGGTGTAGCTGTGGGGAATGCGCATCCTGAATTGAAGAAGGTTGCGGATATGGTTACGGAGGGTGAGCATGGGGCGGGGGTGGCGGAGGCGGTGCGGTATCTGAGGGAGAGAGGGGAAATAAGATGATGCAATGTCATTTTTGTGGTGGAGACATGAAAAAAGGGAAAAACACCTATACGCTGAATGGAACAGGTTATCATTTATTGATTGATGATGTACCGGCATGGATTTGTTCACAGTGCCATGAAGTCTATTTTGAAGAGAATGCTGTTGATATGATACAGCATATGATTAAAAACCTCGATGTGCATGTCAATAAAGTGAGGGAAGCGGCGATTGCTTAGTGGCAGGAATACCAATCTTAACGCTAGGTCAAATATCAATATGGTTCTAACCAATAATATAGCAACCAATAAAAACACATGAACACAAAGTCAAAGATGATAAAAACCCTCTCCGAAGAGATTCCCGATGCTAAAATTGAAGAGTTATTTTTCAAACGGCAAGTTGATGTTGGTTTGAAGGAACTTGACGAAGGTAAAGGGATACCTCATGAAGAGGTAGAAAAGCGGATGGCCAGATGGCTTACTTGTAGTGAAGGGTTTAAATGAACTTCATGTTTTTACAAACCAATTCAATAAATCTGCGTTCATCAATGCCGAAACCCTGCGGGTTCTCGACTCCGCGCCCACGTATTGCGAAGCAATACGTGTACACGCCCTCCAGAGGCGTGACTCTGGGCGCCTTCATCTGCGGTTCGTTTTATTCTTCGTCTAGCGACCCATGACCTCCGAACCCCTCTCCCTCGCAAAATATCTCGCCTCCTCCCGCGCCGAACCAAAAGCCTATAAATTACTTAAATCATAAAATCATAAGGTGAAATAATGTACAAAGGCATCATCCAGTCAGACCCCAGGATTATGATGGGCAAACCAGTCATAGCCGGCACGCGTATTACGGTAGAACTCATCCTTGAGAAGCTCGCCGCTGGCGAGACGATTGAGCAAATACTTGAAGCTCACCCCCGGCTGACACGAAAAGCGATTCACGCAGCTTTGGCTTTTGCAGCCGAGGCATTGCGAGCTGATGTAGTCTATCCTCAACCGGAGGCTGTCCATGAAGTTTCTGGCGGATGAGAATGTAGACAATCCAATTGTGGAGCGTCTCAGGAAAGATGGTCATATCATCCTCTTTACGCATGGAGCGGTTCGAATCAGAAAATTGGGCTCTTGAACTATGCCTGACGAAATCCTCTCCCTCGCCAGATACCTCGCCTCCTCCCGCGCCGAGTTTGCGCTCTCTGAGATGAACCTATATCTTAGCAAAAAATATGAAGAAAAAGAACTCTACGAGATTTTAAAACCTCACCTTTACGACCTCGACCTCTTCTGCGATTCACGCTATAAATGCACCAAACTCGTGAAGTCCCCGCTCCCTGCTGATGATTCAGTCATCAGGGAACTTGAGAAATCATTTAAAAAACCGCAATTGCCCGCGCATATCGAAAAATTGATCGAATCCTATATCGAGCGCTCCTGCGGGAAAAACTGGCACACCGGCAAGACTGCGCAGCTCATTCGTGAAAATATCGTAAGGCAGAAGGAAGAGTACTGGAAAAGGAAGGGAGATTCACAGTATCCCGGAATCAGGATTATTTCTTATCTGCTCTATCATTTTCCTGTTTATTTCTGCCAGTTCCAGTATTTGCTGCTCGAGCTCCTCGAAAAAGGATTGCTCACAAACAAAATGAGCTTTCTTGATGTCGGCTCAGGTCCGGGCACGATAACACTCAGCACTCTCGATTTCCTCCACAAATTGCTTGGCATTTATTCAAAGAAGGGCATTGATGTAAAATTGAATATCAGGTTTGCCTCAATCGAGCAGGAGCAGGAGAATATCAATTGCTATAAGGAGCTGACCTCCCTCTATCTCTCGGGTTCTGCCGCGGAAAATGCCAATATCACTATAAACGAACCTGTTCATGCCCCTCTTGAAACTGCGCAGGTTCCGGAGGAGACAGATTTTATAATCTTCTCAAACGTACTTGCAGAGATGAGCGCCGCACCACGGGAGCGTGCATCTGTGGTGGAGCGGCTCGCTTCGGGTAGCAAGAACCCCACAATTATCATTATCGAACCTGCCGAACTTGAGACTTCAAGCGCCCTCAGGCTTACCCAGCACGCCCTCACCAAGAAGGGGTTTACCATCTACAGCCCGTGCACTTTCATCTGGGGCATAGGATGCCGGGGAGAGAACTGCTGGAGTTTTCAGGAGCTCGGCGATATCGCGGTTCCGGGTTTTATGGAAAGGATAGCAAGAACCGCGGAATCTTACAGATACATAAATACAGACATGAAATTCTCATCTGTGATACTGAGAAAAGACGGCATGGCAAAACATGCGTACCGGGCGAAGGGAAAATTCGTGCGGCTTGCCAACCTGGAAAAACACATTGAGAAGAGGGTTAATGTTGTTGTTTCTGTCATGTCAGGAAATCTTGGAGATGAAAAAACTTATGTATTCAAGGTATGCGATGGTACCGCTTCCGACCCATGCTATGCTGTGCTGCCTGCTTACCACATAAGCGAGGGGAATAAGAAACTCTTTGAAGCAGGATATGGCGACATAGTTGAGATATACGGTACCCTTGTGAGAGAGAACAGGGCGCTGTCTTCATACAATCTCCTGATCATGCGAAATACCCTGGTCAAACCTGCGGGCTAGCCTTCTTTTTCTTCCTTGAGCAATTTCAAGATCCTGATGCCCCGCTCTATGCACTCCATCCTGTCCTTGACGCGCGCAAGGTCGGTCTCAGCTTCAAGATTCATAGCAACAGCGTGTATTTTATTCGAAATTATCCTGTTAATCGTCTGGTACTCGCCTTCTTGCGCTGCTTGCGGTTTTAGCGATGAAGGGGGTTCTGGCTCTTTTTTGTCCTTTTTATGTCCCTGGTCAGCTTTTTTTTCCTCTTCCTGGAAATCGCACACAGGACAGACTGTTTTCCCCTGATACCGAAACATTGGCGCCCCGCATTCATGGTGGCTTGCCAGCATAGTCCCGCCTCTTTCAAGCAGTTTTGTGATTTTCTGTATTTTTTCATCTTCTTTGCCCGACATGTATTCACCAAACCGAAAGTCTTTTGTTACAATAACTTAAATATGCGCCTACCTAAATATGCCCCTTTTGTTTTATAATAATTGGTGATAACTGTGCCCGAAAATCCCAGCGAGGTCATACGACAGTGCATTGATGTGCTTGACAGGATAAGCACGGATGATTCTGTCCCAAGGAATATAAGGCGCACAGCTGATAACATCAAAAAAATACTCTCAAATGAAAAAGAACCCCTGTCAGTAAGAGCCGCAATGGTAATTTCCAACCTTGATGATATAGGCAACGATCCCAACGTCCCTATTCACACACGAACCCTCGTCTGGGGGCTGTCCAGCAGGCTAGAGTCTATTCCTGTGGATAGATCGTAATATTTGACGGTTTACCCACCCTGTTATTTCTGCTGGAAATTTTATATTTTTTTGGGTTACGATTTTCTTCATGTTACGTTAATTTTATATCTGATTTATTTATACATTATTTTTATATTAACTAATAAGAGAAAGATTAATATACAGTTAAGTACAAAGTATGACTCATTGGATTTTAATTTATATCTTTCATTATTTAAAATTAGATTTTATTTTTTTCCAGACGAAATAATGGGGTGGGTCAAGGATATTAATTCCACAGGAAGCGGAGGTTTTACGTTGGCTGATAACAGGTTGGTTAGAGGAATTAAAACCAAAAAAGCAAAAAAAATCGACAACGGGCTATAGAATTTCAACAGCATTTTGTAAGCACTAAAGATGGACTCCAATGGAAATAAAGGGGTGAGAACCAGAAGTCTTAATACCTCTCCTTCTATTCCAGTATCTTGGAGGCTGAAGGATTGGAGAGCAAACTGGCTACAATAAATGGTATCTTTGAGGACATGTTAACGAGAGTGAGTATTTTTGAGAACAGGGAGGTTCTTCGGTCCACATATACACCAGACGACCTTCCTCACAGAAGCGACCAGGTGAACGGGCTGGCTACGATTCTGTTTCCTGCGCTCAGGGGTGAAACACCTTCCAATATTCTGATATATGGAAAAACAGGAACCGGCAAAACCGCAGTGGCGAAACATGTCGGGAGGGAGCTTGAAAGGACAGGAGAATCACAAGGAATACCATGTGTTGTAGTTTATATTAACTGCGAAGTTGTGGACACTCAGTACCGCCTGCTGGCATCCATAGCCAGGCATTTTGATAAAGAGATTCCCATGACCGGCTGGCCGACCGACCAGGTTTACAGTGAGCTTAAAAGTGCACTGGATTCGGATAAACGCATTGCGATAATAATACTGGATGAAGTGGACAAACTTGTAATTAAAGGGGATGATGTGCTTTATAATCTCACCCGGATCAATTCAGAATTAACAAAAGCAAAAGCCAGTCTTATCGGCATCACCAACGACTTAAAGTTTACAGAATACCTTGATCCGAGGGTGAAAAGCTCGCTTGGGGAGGAAGAGATTATCTTTCCTCCATACGATGCCAATCAGTTAAGGGACATACTTCGCCAGAGAGCTGAAATGGCATTCAAGCCAGGGGTGCTGGAAGAGATGGTAATACCATTATGCGCGGCGTATGCTGCACAGGAGCACGGGGATGCCAGGCGCGCGCTTGATTTATTGCGCGTTTCCGGGGAACTTGCAGAACGTGTAAAATCTCCCAAGGTTCAGGAAATGCACGTCAGGCAGGCGCAGGAGAAAATAGAGATAGACAGGGTTGTCGAGGTTGTAAGGACATTACCCAGCCAGTCTAAACTCATTCTATTGAGCGTGGTACTTCTTGATCATAATGTGGACGGCAGCTTAACAACAGGCGAAGCATACAATATTTACAAACAGATGTGCAAGATAATCGGAATAGAGGTACTGACGCAGCGAAGGGTAACGGATTTAATATCAGAGCTTGACATGATGGGCATTCTGAACGCAACAGTGGTCAGCAAGGGCAGGTACGGAAGAACTAAAGAAATCTCACTGAGTGTCCCTTCTGATAGCACAAAGCGAGTTCTTTTTGAGGATTACAGGTTAAAACCGCTTGAGCGCTATAAGCCGCCCAACCAGACAAAGTTATATGCTTAGTATCTTTCTGGGAATAATAGAAACATAACCCAGAACAGGGATACGATAAAACCGTGCCACCCCGATCACCCACTCTTTTTTCACAGGCTGGAGATAACTTATGCTGCCCTGCTGGTCATACGCTGGGTTTGTTCTGGTATTGTCTCCTTTTGTAATATAACCTGCATAGGGAGCCGGAGGTCCTCCATCCCACATGGATTTACCCTCTTCAACATAGTACATGGCACGGTGGATTATGGGGGTAACCCCTTCTCTCCCATAGGGTTTGTATAAAATCACATCGCCATATTCATCAAATGAAGTATAATTGGTATTTTTTCCTGTTTCGTATGTTATTATCTGGGTGCGGTCGCTGCTCTGAACAAAGATAATATCCCCTATTTGAATATGCGGTATCATGCTGCCACTCTCCACCGCAACCATGGGCGCCCAGAGTCCTAAAGCAATGTGGGATACTGAAGCGAAAATTGCCACAACAAAGATTACGAAGAGAAAATCCCGTAAAAGTCCGACCCAGGGATTCTCGCTTTTATTGAACTCTTTTATTTTTTCTATTAGACCCATAAGAACGGAGGTAACATCAGAAGGTGTATTAAGCCTTGCCCCTGAAAAGCATACAGTTTATAAAGGACAAAGCTGTTATCGGGTAAAAAGGAAGTAAGTATGGAAATACAAAAACCACGAGGCACGCGCGATTTTCTACCCGAGGAAATGGCAAAGCGAAAGTACGTAGAAAATAAGATGCGCGAGGTTGCACAACGATGGGGTTATGGCGAGATAAAGACTCCTACTTTTGAGCATATCGAGCTTTTTACACTGAAGTCAGGAGAAGCCATTCTGGGTGAGATATACAACTTCAGGGATAAGGGAGACCGCGAGATTGCGCTTCGACCCGAGCTCACAGCGCCCGTGGTAAGGATGTACGTCGAGGAACTTCAGAGGTCGGCGAAACCGCTTAAGTTCTATTATTTTGACAACTGCTTCAGGTATGAGCGACCGCAGAAAGGCCGCTTCAGGGAGTTTTTCCAGTTTGGCGTGGAGATTCTAGGGAGTGCAAAAGCAGAGGCTGATGCCGAGGTTATCGCACTGGCGGAAGAGATGCTAACGAGCGTGGATGTGAAGGGAGACCTGCATGTGGGGCATCTTGGGATTGTGCGCGCACTGTTGAAGGATATGCAAGCTGAGCACCAGAGCAGGATAATGAGGCTCGTGGACAAGAAGGACGATAAAGGGCTTGAGGAGTTCCTGGATGAGATCAATGCGCCCGATGAGATGAGGGGAAAATTGTTCCGTTTGATAGGGCTTCACGGGGATAATGCGGTGCATGAAGCCCGTGAATTAGTCGGGGATATCGAGGCGATATCACAGTTCGAGGCGCTTCTTGATCTGCTGGATGTTTACGGGCTGGAATACCAGGTTGACCTTGGGATAGCAAGGGGGCTTGATTATTATACGGGCATGGTGTTTGAGATATACTGCGAGGGCTTGGGGGCGCAGAACCAGGTGTGCGGCGGCGGCTCCTATCGCCTCGCGCAATTGTTCGGCGGCGAGGATGTAGCTTCGACGGGATATGCTATCGGTTTTGACAGGGTTATGGAGATATGCGAGGCGGCTCCGCAGTCTTCAAAGCGCATTGTTGTTGTCTGTTTTGAGGACACGCGTAAAGAGGCTATTGTGATTGCAAAAAAGCTGAGGGCGCATGTCTCAACATACGTGGACGTGATGGGGCGCAAGTTCAAGGATCAGATTTCCTATGCAAATACGATTGGCGCAAGCCATGTTGTTATCGTGGGGAAGAACGAGCTTGATGCAGGGAAGGTGGCGCTCAAGGATATGAGGACAGGGGTGCAGGAGCTGGTGACGGTGGAGGAAGTGGGGGAGAGATTGAACGAAATTTAAAACAAAACAAGCGCTTAAAGGATAGCAAAGAAAAAAGTTCCAAGATTAGTTTTAAGCATTAATCTACTATTTACCTGTATTCAACCAGGTGAATTTATTGTCCCCGACCGAGCTTTCCTTCACAATAATCGCAATAATTCTCCTCATGCTGGCATCGATATTCTTCAGCCTTTCCGAAACCTCCATAATCTCCCAGAACAGGATCCGTCTCAAAGGCCATCTTTCCAAAGGGCGAAAAAACGCATCAATTATAAAAGAAATGCTCGACGTTCCCGAGAATTTCCTCGCAGCCATCCTGATAGGCAACAACATTGTCAACATCACCATCTCGGTACTTGTAACAGTAGTAGTAATTCATCTTTTTGGTCCGAATGCCATAACGATAGCAACTATAGTTGCCACCCTCCTCATTGTTGCTTTTGCAGAGATAACCCCGAAGGCGTATGCAGCAAGGAATCCCGGGATAGCCTACAAACTTGCGCCAGTGATGAAATTTCTTATATGGATTTTAAAACCGCTCATCATTTTCTTTACAGGATTAACGAATGTCATACTGCGGCTGCTCGGTGTGAAAACCTCCATAAAAGAACCCATTTTCATGCGTGAGGACCTGGGCTATATGATTGAAATAGGTGAAGAGGAAGGAATAATTCAGAAAGAAGAGAGACACCTTCTCAAATCAGCGCTTGACTTTTCCGGGATAAAAGCAGGGGACATAATGATTCCTTTTGAAAAAGTAACATGCATTGATGCCGGGGCAACGCTTGGCGATGCTGTAGAACTTGTACGCAGAAAGAAATTCGCAAGAATCCCTGTTATTAACGAAGGAAAAATACTGGGATTCGTGCACATAAAAGACGCTCTTAATAATCTGGCTGACTGGAAAAAATCAATAAAAGAAATAGCAAGACCAGCTCTCTTTGCAAATCCCGGCACATCGTTACTCGAACTCGTAGATTTAATAAAAGGCAGCCAGTCAAGCATGTGCTTCGTAATAGATGAGGAAGGAAAACCTCTTGGTCTTATAACGCTGGGATTACTGCTTGAAAATATCGTGGGTGAAATCAAACAGATCGAATAGGCTTAAACCCTTACCGCCACCCCTTTGTTCCTGAGATACTCCTTTACCTCGCCGATGCTGTATTCCCCGAAATGGAAGATGCTCGCGGCAAGCGCAGCATCAGCTTTTCCTTGTGTGAATGCCTCGTACATGTGCTCTATATTCCCCGCGCCGCCAGAGGCTATTATGGGAATATCCAGCGTCTCTGAGAGCGTTCGTGTAACAGGTAAATCATATCCGTCCTTTGTACCGTCCCTGTCCATGCTGGTGAGCAGTATCTCGCCGGAGCCCAGTTCTTCCACTTTCTGCGCCCAGAGTACAGCATCTATGCCTGTAGGCGTCCTTCCCCCGTAGATTACAACCTCGTACCAGGCTTTCCTCCCGTCCTCAAGCTCGATTATAGTCTTATCTTTTTTATTATTGATATCAAAATTACGCCTGCAGTCGATTGCGGTGACGATGCACTGCGAGCCGAATATCCCAGAGGATTCCCTCACAAAATCAGGATTCTTCACAGCAGCGGTATTGATCGAGACCTTGTCAGCGCCTGCCCGGAGGATGCTCCTGATAGCATTTATACTGCTTATTCCTCCTCCCACCGTGAGAGGGATAAAGACCTCGTCCGCAGTCCTCTCTATCACCTCGATCATCGTGGCTCTCTTCTCATGCGAGGCTGTGATATCCAGGAAGACAAGCTCGTCAGCACCTTGCTCGTTGTACCTCTTAGCAAGCTTCACAGGGTCGCCCGCCTCTTTTAAATTTACAAACTCGATTCCCTTGACCACGCAGCCCCCTTCCTTATCAAGGGTGACATCGAGGCACGGGATGATTCGTTTGGTGAGCATTGCCCTTTTCTACTTGTTATGGAATGAAATAGTTTTGGTGTACCTGATAACTTATTTGTTATTGTTAAGATGGACAGTAAATATTATAAAATTGAAAAAAAGGTCTTTGATTACCCCCATTAAATGGTCACTGGCCCTATTTGTCAGCACATATGTTCTTCGACGAATGCGTGCTTTTTTAAAGGGCGTCAGTCTTATTGCTTTCAATTTTCTGTATGATATCCATGAGCAGGTAATTTATGTCTGTAGACGCAAGCTTTGCACAAAAATAGTTATACATCGGTATGGTCTCTGGTGTTCTACTAAGCATTTTCCATATGGTGTCTACCCCTTGCTGATTTACTTGAAGATTGTTATACAAATCAGGTTCCTTGCTCGCCAAGACTGCAATGGCGTGACATAATTTTTCGCTGAATTGATCAAGGTTGTGATCAATATTTTCTATTTTGGAATATATCTCTTTTGAAACTTTTTCCAACGATTGGGCTGCAACGGCTTTCTGGTTTTTTCTGATGCTGGTTCCTGCTTGAATTTGATTGGGCAGGTACCCGTCCAAGACTGAAGCCACAGAACTTTTTTCTGCCTGGAGCAGAATAACGATGGGTGATCGTAAGCCTGACAAGTCCTTTTCAGCTTCTTCCAGCCAGGCGAGGTACGCATCCACAAAACTGGAGCTTTCGGTACGGTAAATATTGCTGACGTCTGCGAGTTTCATCGCTTGCGTCAAGAGTTTTTCCCGCAGAATACATTGCATCCTATGTAGCTCCGTCAATCATTCTGGCTGTAACGTACGTACTACGCCTCCAGATTCGCTCGCCTTTGTAGCCCATTCAAGACCTTCTTCTTTCAGTGTGATTTTCAGGCGCACAACCGTCGTATTTGATGCCTGTTCTTTAACATCAGCCGTTTTGATGTTGGCCACAATACTTGAAGCCACTGGCTCTTTGGCGACGCCGACTATTGATACCCTGGCGCGAAGATCTCTTGCAATGGCTTCCTTGTGTGTTGCAGTCAAGGTGGTCTTCATTTTGGTCACAGTGGCTGCAAAAGCATCTTGAACACTACGCGCAACGGTTTCTTTCATGATAGGGGCTTCTGTTTGTTTCACCAACTCAAGCCGGTTTTTTACCTCATTTAAAAACGCTTCATAGAAAGCTGGGTTAATCTTGATATTGTTCTTAGACAAGGTCGTTTTCAGTTGTGCTTCTGCTGCATCTGCAATCTTTGCCGGATCTTCCATCTCCCCGCTTTGTCCTTCCACTTGATTCTCGATAAGCATGGGCATTTCAATTGTCAACTCAGGAATACGGATGCGAGGAACCGACAAACCTTCGAGAAGCGGGTTGCTTTTGTAGTATTCTGCCAGCGCTGCAGTTTGCTCATCAGCCATGCGACGTGCACGAATTAATCCAGACATCATTGATCCCAAAAGGTCGCCCAAATCTGCCATATTGCCTCCTCTGACGAATGCAGGTAAAGGGAAACTTCCGACGCCCTTTACCTGCATGCTTATAATTTTATATTACGCGGGTACTTCCTTGATGTTATTCTCGAGAATACCCAAGAGCTTTTCCATCCCAGCTGGAAGCTCATCCTGCACTGCACGAACATGAATGGTCATGCTGTAAGTCCGTTCCGTTTTATCTGTTGCAGATGAAGATTTCTTATTGCTGTAACTGCATTTCAACTCTGCTGACACGGGCCCCCATCCACCTTTTACCGCCAGAGATGCGTTTAATTCCGATGATGATGCCGTTGTCGACTCCACAACAGAATTAATCTTCGCGTTAAAGTCAATCGTTACTTCTTCGACCCTTATGAAGGGAATAGGAAGCATCGTGAGAATCGGCACAGTCAGTTTCATCGGTGTCGGCGTGGAGGTAATAACCCCAGTAGCGGGATCTTTCGTGTCAATAATTTTGTCGTATTCAAATGTAACCATCGTTGGCTTACCTTTATCGGGATCCGTCGCATTGAATCCAACACTCTTGATGAAATCGACCGATGTTTGTGCAGATTGTGCTTGAGCTTTGATGACGGCGTTCAACGGGCCGCCAATCATTGATTCAAAATTTATATTTGATAATTCCTGTCCTTCTGTACCAGCCATAATATCCTCCCTTTAAGTTGGTTCGATGTATTTCGTCCTAGTAACTACTCGCACCTCACCCATATCTTTACATGATGAGATAGTATTTAAAATTTATTGTTATATTGCTCCGGACTTCACTATAACATAATGAATCCGTTGTTTTAATCTCTAAGAAAACTATTTTTTCACAAATTATACGTCCATATCATTTCACTGAGAAAAAGGACATGATTGCAGAAAAAATCAGAGAGAAAAAAGACCCAGCGGCTCAGTTCAGGAAAATGATAGAGGTTTAGATCTTACCATGATCAGCAAAAAACGCATACTTATTTTTAACTTTAGTCTCCCCAAGCACCCTCTTAATCAAAGGCGCATCCCCGAACACATCCTCACGTTTGCCTTTTCCATTGATATAAACAGCAACAAGCACTATGGTAAGCCCGATCAATGGATTTTCAGGATTTGCCGCAGTAACAAGCATGCCCACCCAAGCAAGCACCCCCGCAACCATGCCGCGCATCGCGCCTTTCCTGTATGATTCAATTTTAGTGCGATGGAAGATGCGAATATCGCGAAGCGTCAGGAAAATAATTGCTGCAAAACCGAAAAGTGCGATATAGAGATAGATGTTCATGCTATACCGTGCTTGCTATTTTTTCAGGTTTTATGCGTTTTAGGTATTCTTTCATCATCGCAGGAAAAGATTTCGCCTCCACGAAACGAAGACCGAGCTGCTCTGCCCATTTCTGGATACCGATATCGCTTGCCACGACTGCAGCATCAAGCTCTTTTGCAAGCAGTAACACATCAATATCCGGGGCGCTGTCAAGGATTCCGTATCGCAGGGCGTTCCTGTATTTATCCCGGAAGTTGTTGATGATCCCGCCTATCACATTTCGCTCGATCTCAGGCTCGATCTCGTGCTTTGAGCGCGCTTTGGTGGTGCGGAAGAGGCACTCTGTAGCTGACTCCCATATTGCATCCTCTGCCACGTTCATCCCTTTGTTGATCCTGCCGCGCATGAAATCCACGTAATCATAGAAAATCTTGGAGGGGATTTTCACTTCATACCTGTCCGGGGTTTTTTTGACAAGCCACGTATCTATTTTTGCCAGCGTCTCCTCATCGCAGCCGTTGTTCTTTGCAAATTCCCTCAGCTCATTATACACGGAAGGATACGGGATGTAGCAGCTAATCCCGAGATGCAGGCGCACCTCGGCTATGATATCAAGGATGCCTCCCATTGCGATACAAAGAGTACCGCCTTCAAGTTCCCTTGTCTGCGTATCTGTCAGGGCGCTGGTATCAAGAACGAATCTCTGGCGAATCATATGAACAAATAATATCTTTATCGAGTTAAGAAACTTTCTGTTAATTGCAATACCTTTATATTCTAACCAAATAATAAAACCCACCATGCGCTCATCGAAAGTAACCCGGAAAACAAACGAGACCGAGATAGAAGTGAAATTATCCCTGGAAGGTTCGGGAAATACCGATATCAACACAGGCATAGCATTCTTTGACCATATGCTCAACTCTTTTGCAAAGCACGGCTCCTTTGACCTCGCTGTAAAGGCGCGAGGGGATCTCAGCGTGGATGACCACCATACCATAGAAGACGTTGGCATAGCACTTGGCAGTGCGCTAGAGAAGGCACTGGGGGACAAAAAAGGGATTGAGCGCTTTGGTGAAGCAAGCGTGCCCATGGATGAAGCGCTTGCCACAGTTGCAATAGACCTGAGCGGGCGGAGTTTTCTTGCCTTCGAGGCATCGTTTGGCGGGAAAATAGGGGGCTTCAATCCTCAGAATACCCGGCATTTTTTTGAATCACTAACAAGCAATGCGGGAATTAACGCGCATATGGATGTTAAGGGGGAGAACGACCATCATAAAAATGAAGCGCTCTTCAAGGCATTCGGGATTGCATTAAAAAGAGCAACCAGGTTAAGCGGGGTAGGTGTTCCGAGCACAAAAGGCGTATTGTAGTTTCAGTCGCCCCTTCCCACTTCCAGCATCCTGTCAAGTGCAAGTTTTGCTTTAATCCTTATGTCCTCAGGGACTTTTATCACATGCTCGTTTCTTTCAAGGGAGCGGATAATGCTCTGCAGTGTGTTCATTTTCATATTCGGACAGACGGCATATCGTGTTGCGGGAATGAAGGTCTTATCGGGATTTTCTTTGCCCAGGCGGTGTAAAAGTCCGACCTCAGTGCCTATGATGAACTCCCGCGATGCGGAAAGCCCGGCATATTTTAACATGCCCTCAGTGCTCAGCACCTTATCAGCAAGGGTTATGACATCGGGTCTACACTCGGGATGAACCAGCACCTCGGCATCGGGATGCTCCTCTTTTTCAAGCAGTATATCGCCTGGCAGTATAAGGTGGTGGGTGGGACAGTACCCGTTCCAGGGAATGATTTTCTTTTTTGTATGGGCTGCAACATACAGGGCAAGATTTTTATCAGGGACGAAGATTATCTCATCTTCAGCCAATGAGTCCACCACTTTAACGGCGTTCGCAGAAGTGCAGCATATATCGCTTTCGGCTTTAACCGATGCGGGGGTATTCACGTAACAAACGACAGCAGCTTCTGGATATTTTTCCTTCTCCTGTCTTAATAACTCGGCGGTTATCATGGCAGCCATCGGGCACTGGGCGCTGAGCTCTGGCATGAGCACGGTTTTTTTCGGGCAGAGGATTGCAGCACTCTCTGCCATGAAATCCACACCGCAAAAGACAATAACGGAAGCCGCGTGAGAAGCGGCTTTCTGGCTCAAGCCGAAGGAATCCCCTACAAAGTCAGCGATATCCTGCACATCCCCGCGCTGGTAGTTATGCGCAAGGATGATTGCATTTTTTTCTTTTTTTAATTGTTCTATTCTTTTGACTTCATCCATATTTCAGGGTCAGACATTATCCTATTGCTTAAATTGTTTTCTAACTTCACGGCAATATTAAAGAGATTGAGAAACGTTATGATTGCTATGCAGCCAGTACGCAGGAAAACGCGCCTTATCCTTGCCCTTGATGTTACAGATGAAAATAAAGCCGTCTCTATATCCAAAGCCGCAGCAAAGCATGTGGATGCCATCAAGATAGGCTACCCGCTTGTTCTTGGGGCAGGACTTGGGATAATTGACAGGATTTGCGAATTTGCGCCTGTAATTGCGGATTTTAAGGTGGCTGACATCCCAAACACAGCGCAGATTATATGCAGACAGGCGTTTGAGGCAGGCGCAAGTGCGGTTATAGTGCATGGTTTTACAGGAAGGGACAGCCTTCTTGAGTGCGTGAAAACGGCGCAGGAATACAAAGGGGAGATATATGTTGTTACGGAAATGAGCCATCCGGGGGCAGTAGAGTTCATGGCGCCAAAAGCCCTTGAGATTGCGGCTCTTGCAGTTGATTGCAAAGCACAGGGCGTGGTGGCTCCTGCAACGCGCCCTGAAAGAATAAAGCAGATACGAAGTATTGTCGGGAGTCTGACGATAATCTCGCCAGGCGTGGGCGCGCAGGGAGGAAGTGCAGCAGATGCCATAAAGGCTGGTGCAGATTATGTTATAGCTGGGCGAACAATTTATGGCTCAAAGACTCCCGGAACGGAAGCCGAAAAAATAGCAAAAGAGATTGAAAAGTGCCGATGATGATAAAATTCGCTGACATATGATGAACCCTATGAGTACTGATGGCACGAATCTGTATATAGATACGTTTCTGAAAGCTATTTTTTCAGCTTCGATAATTAACGGAACTGCATAGCCTGCGGTCTTATGAAATAGAGACGGTAGCGCAGGCACTCTTTGAAATTATCACCCTTGAAGTCGCATGGCTCAAGGTTTGCTGCTGTGCATTTGTCTCCCGAACAGAAGGTGCATTTTTCAGATGGCATCAATCTCGATATACAGAGAGGGTTCTATTATTCTTTTCGGTTACCTAAACCGGGGGTTTCAAAAAGCGGCAGTGGGAATTCAGCCAGTATACGGGGAGAGATAGGTGTCAGGTCTTAAGACAAAATCAAATCAATCACTTCTTATTTTCTTAAGCAGCCATGCCATATTCTCTCCGAGATTCTTCATATTCCGGATTCCTTCTTCGTCTTTATCAACATCCCCAATTTCTCTTCCCATGCCCATGTTCCAGTAACTTGAACCTGGAACGACTATCTGATTGATAAGGAAGAAATGATTGATCGAGTCAAAAACATGTATTGCGCCTCCCCTTCGCACCGCAACCACAGCGGCGCCTACTTTTCGCTTGAACATGGAACCATTGGCCATTGCGGTAAATCCCGCACGTTCTATCAGAGCCTTCATTTCTGAGGTTATATCGGCGAAATATGTTGGTGAACCGAGAATAATTCCATCAGCTTCCACCATCTTTTCAATACAATCATTCACTATATCATTTTTGACTGCGCATTTCCTGTCTTTTGTTTCAAAACATTTATAGCAGGCAGTACATCCCTGGATTTTCCTGCCTGCAAGCTCCACTAATTCTGTTTCTATCCCAACTTTCTCCAGTTCGCTGAACACATGGTTTATGAGAATTGCAGTGTTGCCCTGTTTTCGGGCGCTTCCGTTAAATGCTACTACCTTCATGCTGATCGCCTCTATATCCAAATACCACTTCATGGAATAAAATACCAATTATGAGCATTGATTTTACACCAGTTCCTTCAGTATAATAATGCGATCTAAAACTCCAGAATCGTCCTCTGGAATGGATCATCCATGGCATTTGGCAGCACCTTGAAGTTATTTTTATTCTCTTCATCAAATTCGCTCTGAATTCCACATCTGGATATAAATATCCTGGATTTTTAATAACTTTCATCCTGCCAAGATCGAACAATCCTATATCCTTCAATTCCAGTGTGCTCTTTGAGAATTTATTGGCTGCCAGATAGAAATATTCGCATGTACCCCTGTATGTCTCCAGATATTCCATCGCCATCTTCGGATATACACGCTTATCCCATTCCTTGATCTCGATTCCCACAATATAGAACCTCTCAAATTGTTTATAAACTGCAATAATGTCGGCAAGATTGCAGACGCTTTCCCGACAGAGGAAAGGTTTTAGATGGATCTCGGACGTTTGGAATACAGGGATCCCGTGGCGGGTAATAGCATTGACAATTATATTGGAATTAATGGTAGTTCCGAAGCTGGAGAAGTGCATCAGATATCTCATGGAGTTTTATATTATAAGATTGAGGTAAGAGGAAAGTGAAAGTGAAGAAAAAATGGCAGGATATACAGAACACGATAAAATAGCAGAAATGGCAGGAATACCATCCGTCATATCCGAAGAGATCAATCGATTCATGAATGATATGAATCCTCCAAAGGAATTTGAAGATCACAATACTGAAAGAAAGATATTCGTGTGCGGGCACTTGAATGTATCAATCAGGACTTTGATGGGAAGTGAAAAGTTAAACGAGAGGGGAAAAAAAGAATGGGTACAAAAAGAGGACTTGAAATGGTTACTGGCAACGAGAAAAGAATATATCAGGTGCTACTATCTGCATCTTGCTGTCGATAATATTTACGAGAATAAAGATCTGATAAAGGGCGGTAGAGAGACTATTGACAATTGCATAAATAGCTGGGGCAAAAACAGTGCAGTTATTGTTCCGGGAACAGAACCCTATCTGAAAGATGTGTTGGGATTTTTGAGAAATAATGCTGAGAATATCAGACAGATTATTTTTCCTGAATATGATAGTGGATGCATACTTCTAAACAGTTCATTTATGAAGCTTTAGTTGATTAAACACCTTTCTAATGACCAGTAAAATCATAGAAGAGGCTGACCTTGAGGAAGAAGCATAAGAAGTAATCTGGCTGCTTTTCATTTACAGGGTCTTCGCTTACCTTTCTTTTTCTTGTGACGGTCTAGGCCTTATAGAGTACGCATGTAATCAGGCGTTGATCTACAAACGAGCAATGGAGGACAGCCAGGCTTTCACACCCTCAGCCCCAAGCGTTGTTTCAAGTTCCGCTTCCCTGATGTAATTGATCTTCCAACCTTCGCGGAACGTGGCCCGTATCTCTGCCTGCGTTACTCTCCTTGGCCCGTATGATCCCGGCTCATGCTCGCTGAAACAGAGCATGAAATACTTGCCACCAGGATGGAGCGCCGAAGATAAACTTGCAGCATAAATCGGACGCTCCTCATCCGAGAACACGTGAAACAGGCCGCAGTCGATTATGGTATCGAACTTAGTCTGAAGCAATTGAAGTTTGAGAGCGTCTGAAACGAGAAAGTTTACAGTTATTCCACGTTCTTTTGCCTTGTCTTTTGCTTTTTTGATGGCAGACTGTGCTGCATCGATGCCCCACACTTCAAGACCCTTACTGGCAAGATATAATGAGTTTTCCCCTGTTCCACATCCCACATCAAGCACTCTTCCGCTTATTTCTCCATTTTCCGCAAGCCTGATGAACTCCTTCTGTGGGCGCCCGATATCCCATGGTGGAATACCCTCGTATGCGGAATCAAAAAAATTCATGATTTCCTCAATATCATATGCGTAGATCAATAAGAAACTTTCCGAGGATGTTATCGGTGTGGAAAGCACGGACATGCTCTTTTGTAGCCACGGAAAGATATGCAGTGTGAAGAATTTGCCTAAAATGGAATTCTTTACCTCTCCACGTTAGCGGGCAAAGCGGTGTTGGGTCGCACGCTGCGGTCGTGACACTCCCTGCAGCGAGCTGCTGGGTATCTCCATGAAATAAGTCTACTTCACCTCTTGATCGCGCAGCACTGATAGTAAGTAGCATTACATATAAAGAAAAGAAAGTCCATAGCTTCAATATTGAAATACTTCTTTAGAGGTTTACGACATGCAAACGATCACTGACGATTTCATGAGGCGGATGCTCCCCACGACAAAAAATTACTGTCTCGTTATTTTGAGAGCCGGACCGAAAAGCAAGGAACTTGGCGCAGAAAAGATCATATGGGAACATGGCCGGCGGAACTTCGCGCTCCGTGCAGATGGATTGCTGTCGATTGTCTGCCCTGTCATTGACGGAAGCGATGTAAGAGGCGTTGGTATATTCAACACCAGTGTCGAAGAAACAAAAAGGATAATGGATGAAGATCCGGGAGTAAAAGCAGAAATATTTGTCTACGAACTTCATGCGTGCCGGAGTTTCCCGGGAAGTTGCTTGCCCAAGTAATTAACCCCGGAATCTTTGACTGCGCCGTATAAACATATTCTTTATGCTATTTTTCAAGCTGAGCTATTATGTCCTTAAACTTTACACCCCCTCAACCAACCGATAACCTGACAGAACCCTAAATAAATATGTATCAACTCAAATTAGATTCATTTCAGAACCTTTTTCAGCATATCCACTCCCCTTATCTCTCCCTCGAACATCGGTATCTTTGCGATAACAAGAGCCCCGAACTTTCTATCAATGAGCTCAAGATAATGCTTCTGCTCGGCCTGTTTGTTCACGATGAAAGATGAGCTTGAGTCCGAGAGCGGCATGACCTGGTTAACTATCACCCCGCCGACGGGAATCTGGAATGCTCTTACCCAGTAAATGAACCTCTCCACCACAGAGATGGGAAGCGCCAGCGGAAGCGTGACAAAATAGAAAGCGGTGAGGGCCGGATCCGTTATGATCTTCCTTATCTCCTCTGTTTTACGTCTGGATTCCAGAAGGCCTTCGACCATTGGATCACAAACCTCTTTTTTTTCCTTTTTGAAAGAAAGGGATTTTTTGAGACATAACGCCTCCTCCCTGCTCTTTATCATTTTCCCAAGCCATATGTCGTACATCCTGCTCATTCCAAGAAGGCGATAGGTATGTGCAACCGGTGCAGTGTCAAAGACATAGTAATCATACCTGTTCTGGAGTATGATGTCCACAACGTTGTCGAACATGGCGGATTCCTCAAAGGCAGGATTCGTTATGGCAGCATCAATAAAAGGCGTCGGATCTATCGGTATGTCTGCATATTTCAGGAAATCGAGAATCTTGCTGCGGGTGTTCTCGCGATACTTCTCAACTGTCGCACCTGTTTCGATCTCAAGTGCAAAGAGGTTACTGCATCCCTCGACTGGCGCCTCACCGCCCCCAATAAATTGCTGTCCGAAGCAGCTTGAGAGGCTATGCACCGGATTCGTGCTGCAAAGGAGTGTTTTTTTGCCCCACGATGCAAGGTAGATGGCTGTTGCCGAAGCCATTACTGTTTTACCCACTCCGCCTTTACCCCCGAAAAAAACGTATTTGGCTTTTCCTTCAGTGAGTTTATTCATCTTTTTCACCCATACACTATACCCGCAGTCTTTTCTAGCGTCAAAAGTCCTTTGGGCTCGCGGTCCATCATCGGGACCTCCGCCACTATCCTGCCGCCAAATTTCTTGTGTATTGTCTCCATATTTCCCTGCTGCATTTTGACCCTGCTCTTCAGGAAATCGGGCACATTCGGGTCATTCAGTAGCTCGCGCGGATACACCTGGTTCACGATGATCCCGGAAAGTTCGATCCCGAATTTCCTGAATTCCTTGATCGCTATCTCGGTATCAAGGATAGCCATCTGTTCAGGGATAACCACATAAAAGAGGGCAGTTGTATCACGCCCGCCTATGATCTTTGCCATAAAGCCAAGTCTGTTCTTGATATCCTGGAGTTCCTCAAGTATTCCCATTTCCTCAGATACCTGCTTCTTGCCGGATATCCTCTTAACCCTTTCATCCACGTCCTGTGAATCCTTTCTTATGTCCACAACTTTGTTTATCCAGACATCAAGAAGGGATGCCATGGAAAGGAAGCGTATAGCATGCCCGTGAGGCATCATGTCGAAGATGTAGTAATCATAGTTCCCTGCCATAATTAGTTCAATCATACTGTCAAAGGTGGCACTTTCGGACATGGCAGGCTGCGCTGAGGCGCTCTTAATATAGTCTTCGATCTCCTCAGGGACCTCACCGTACATGTCCAATATCTTTTTCCTGACACTTGCCTGGTATTCCGAGACCACCCTGTCCGCATCTATCTCAAGAGCAAAGAGGTTCGGGGCAAGCTGCACCTCACCTTTCCCGAAAAGGTCATGCTCGAATACATCGGTGAGAGATGCCTGCGGGTCTGTAGAAAAAACTATGACTTTCTTACCTTTCGATGCGAGATATCGTGCGGTAATTGCTGAAAGAGTGGTCTTCCCGAGACCGCCCTTACCAGCGAAGAGCAGGTATTTCATACCAGGACGCTCTACAATTTCTTTTAGAATATCTTCAGCCTCCGAACATCCTGTCCGTCACGTCCCGGTCGCGCAAGAGCGTCCTCTTCCAGGTCTTCACATGCGGCACAACGTGAGGAAGCAGGCGCAGCGAGTAATATGGGGGAAGCACAGGTATCCCCAGCATGTCACCCATCACTATCAGCATGAAAAGATTTTCCATATGCATCCGCGTGCGAAGCGAATACGTTACCATGTCGTGGGCAGCCATCCCGTATACGAAGTCCTTGATGGCGCTCTTTATGGAGGCAAATCTTTTTTTCTCATCTTTCTGCGTATCCATTGTTACACCTCATTTTACTGGGGAACCTTTTTTCTTCTCTTGAAAGCCCCGTATATATCAATACACATGATAAGTGCTGCGATTATCAGAATTACTCCTATGATACCTGCCACTATGTTCCCCGCTGCAATCGGAGTTGAGGCAAATCCCTTTGTAAGAGACTGATAGCTCGCATAACCCAGGGCCGCGATCGTCGTGACAATCATGAACGCTCCAGGGACTCCTGAGATCATCCAGCCCTTTTTAGTATCGAGAAGCCATAGCGTAATAAGCATCAGTGAAAGCCCTGCCATGAGCTGGTTTGACCCGCCGAACAAAACCCAGATATAAAACCATGTGCCTCCGAAGGTTGGGCTAGCCAGTACAAAAGTCACCGCCAGGAAGAGTATTGAGGCAATATACTTGTTACCAAGCAGAGACACTTTTTCCCCACCTATTTCATGTATCGTGAGCCTCCCGAGGCGCACCACAAGCATCATGACGGCAAGCGCCAGGGCGATAAATATGAGCCCAACGTATGCCAGCGCCGTATTACTTCCCCCGAGAAGAGACCCGGCCCCTTTTGTGAATATTGACGCAGCTGCAAGCCCCTTTGTATCCGCTACAGGGAGCACGGCCACGATGGAGAGCGCAAGTAATGCAAGTGCCCCTTCGGCAAGCATGGAACCGGCTGTCACAGGTGCGACGTCGCGTTCGTTCTCTATCTGCTTTGATGTAGCAGAACTGCTCACCAGGCTGTGCCACCCCGAGACAGACCCACAGGCTATGGTGACGAAAAGGAGGGGCCAGAGAGGCATTGCGGCTGAACCCGTAAATCCTGCAAAGAAATCCGTGTAATCCGGCATGACATAATCAGGATGGCCGATAATCAGGGAAGCGACAAGCGCTATAAGCCCGAAGAACACCACATAGAAGAACATGTATATGGTGGGCTGGGTGAAGCTCCATATAGGCGTGAGAGCAGCTATAAAACAGATCGCAAGGATGGCAATGAGCCAGATATTGACATCGCCGATGCTGACAGGAAGCGCGGCGCCCGCAAAGATACCGCCCACGATCAACACGATGCCAGCCGCAGTCCCAGCAAAGGGGTTAATCCTTAATTTATGGATGAGTAAGCCTACAAATATACCTGCAAAGATTACAGTTGCTGTGGGGAGAATGGAATTAATGCTTGCCTTAAGCATCCCTGCCGCGAGGCTTGCGAAGGCAGCCATTATAAGGATCAGGTAAAAAACGAGGAAGACCATAAGGATGTTTCTTGTGCGCGGACTTATGAGTTCGTATGACAGGGGACCGAAGCTCTTGCCTTCGTTCCTCAACGAGACCATGCAAGAAAAATAATCCTGCACCCAGCCGATGAAGATATTCCCCACAAGTATCCAGATTAGCGCTGGAAGCCAGCCCCACAGCAATGCTGCAGTGATAGCTCCCACCACGGGTGATAGCCCTGCTATGCTCTTGAACTGGAAGCCGAAGAGCACGAACTTATTGGTCGGGAAATACTCCACGCCGTCCATGTAGACCTTTGCCGGTGTCGCACGCGCCGGGTCGCATTTCATTACATCTCTGTCAATTTTCTTGACACGTAAATGATACACCAGAAAATAAATAATGATACCCGCAATAAGTATCATGGCCGCATTCACCAACATTTTTCAAATCCTCCATTTTCCGACCCATCCCATGGGGTCATCATGAAAACATCATCAGTATTTATTAAGGTTTCCTCAGATTCGCTGCAGATTGAGGCTGCCTTAATAACTCAAAAAAAGTCCTTGTTTAAAGGGGGTTCGCAGATGTTTTCACAATGATATGGATAATGAAAAAAAGCAGCTACGATTAGCTGAGGCACCGAAACTAATAATATCCTTTAATATCTTATATTCTCAGAACAATGCCATCTGAAAAATGTACCTTCCACTCTGGAAACGAATGCACGGCAGCCAACCTTGAACCCTGCGACTTCAAAGGGGACAATTTCAAGGAATGCCTTCGCTACCGCCTCTATTTCATAAGGCCGCAGGCTATGCAGTTTCGTTAATCCCGAGTCACGCCTCGGGAGGGCGTGTCCGGCACTTCGGCCGGACTAAAAAACTCGAATCATGCTTCCGGAAGGCGTGTCCAGCGCTTCGGCTGGACTAAAAACTCGAGTTAGTTTTAACCATCGAAGCAATTTTCTGCCCAAGTGCGTAGCACTTCGCCATATCCTGCTCATCAGGTCTGAAAATCACCTCCAGCGACTCAACGGGTTCGTATCCCGATGATTTTAATTTTTCGTTTACAGCCTTAACAGCCCCGCCTGCCCAACCGTAGGAGCCGAAGGTCGCCCAGAGCTTGTTCTTGGGCCGCAAGCCCATAAGATACGTCAGGAATCCCCCAACGGTAGGGAACATGCCGTTATTCAAAGTGGGCGAACCTATAATTATTGCCCTGGCTTCAAGTACCTCTTTAACTATTTCGCTCCAATCATTCTTGCGCAGATGGAATAGTGCAGCCTCCACTCCTGAATCGGCGACCCCTCGCAGGATTTCATTGGCCATTATCTCGGTGCTGCTCCACATGGTATCATAAATGATAAGGACTTTTTGCTTTGAGATTCCTTGAGCCCATTTGAGATATGCGTCGATTATCTTTCCCGGGTTTGTCCATATCATGCCGTGCGACGGCGCTATCATCTTAATCTCTATGCCCAGTTTCTGGATCTCCTCTATTTTTTTAAGGATAATACCTGCGAATGGCATCAGGATGTTGGCATAATACTTGGCAGCCTCATCCATCACCGTATCGCATTCATATCCAAGGAGGCTGCATAAATCTTCATCAAACCGAAACGATGAGGCAAGATGCTGCCCGAACCCATCGTTGGACAGGAGGATTTTATCCTCTTTCATGTAGGTGAACATGCTGTCAGGCCAGTGAAGCATCGGCGCAGTGATAAAGGTAAGCGTCTTTTTGCCAAGCGTAAGTTCATCGCCTGTCTTGACAGTCCTGAAATTCCAGTTTGCCCTGTAATGCCGAACCAACCCTTCCTTTCCTTTTTCAGTAGCAATAACCTGGGCATTCGTTGCTATTTTCATTATTTCGGGCAGGGAACCCGAGTGGTCCATTTCAACATGGTTTGAGACGATGTAATCAATCTTCGAGGGATCTATAATCTCTTTTATACGTTCGATCATCTCGCCTGCAAAACCATGTTTTACGGTATCCACAAGCGCAACTTTCTCATCCACGATGAGGTAAGCGTTGTACGTTCCTCCGCGGGGCGTGGTGTACCCGTGGAAATCACGCAGGTTCCAGTCCACGACGCCGACCCAGTAAACTCCATCTGTTAATTCAATTTTAGCCATATTCATTCCCACGATAGCTATTTATCTCAATGGGATAATAGCTTTTGGTAGGTGTGCGAGTATTACTTTTACTTTAGGACGTTATTAAAACGAGGTGAAATATGATAAAATATCGCTGTACTGTTTGTGGTTATATCTATGACCCCGAAGTCGGGGACACCCCAAGGATTAAACCGGGGACAGCATTTGAAGACCTCCCGGACGACTGGGTATGTCCCCAATGCGGTGTGGGTAAGGATATGTTTGAAAAAATGTAACTGAATAGCTGTCCGGTTGGTCATTAAAAGAACCTCGCAACTTCGGTAGATTTATTAACGAAGAATTTGTAGGGGAATAATCGGGAAAATGCCTATATAGTATTAACGCCAATTTATTGTTCGTACAATCACGAATAAAACGAGGAAATATGAAACAGGAACGCTGGGGAAACATCGGGTCAAAATTCGCACACCTCACGAGCGTGCACCCATGTTACAATGAGAAAGCGCACTTTACTACTGCGAGAATTCACCTGCCAGTGGCGCCGCGCTGCAATATCCAGTGCAACTACTGCATACGGAAACTGGATAAATGCGAGCACAGGCCGGGCGTAGCAGGCGTAATTCTCAATCCGCGGGAGGCGCTCGTAAGAGTGGACAAATATATAAAAGAGATGCCAAACCTGCGCGTTGTGGGAATCGCAGGACCAGGGGAGTCGCTGGCAAATGAGGAGACTTTTGAGACCCTGAGGCTTGTCCATGAGAAATATCCCGAACTCATAAAATGCGTGGCTTCTAATGGTCTTCTGCTATCTGAGAAAGTGGAGCAGCTTGTTGAGGTTGGAGTGACAAGCGTCACGGTAACGATAAACGCAGTTGACCCCGAGGTTGGCGCAAAAATTTACTCCTTCGTGCGCTACCATGATACGACCTATAAAGGCGTTGAAGGAGCAAAGCTGCTGATCGAGAACCAGTTCCTCGGCGTGAAGAAGGCAAGCGAGGCAGGACTGAATGTCAAGGTGAACACCGTGCTCATCCCCGAGGTCAATTTTGAGCAGGTAAAGGAAATAGCAAAGAGGGCAGCAGAAAGCGGTGCGATGCTGATGAACATCATCCCGCTTATACCGCTTCACATGTTTGAACACGCAAGAGCCCCAGAATGCGATGAACTAACCATAGCAAGGACGCTGGCTGAAGAATTCCTGCCGCAGTTCAGGCTGTGCAGGCAGTGCAGGGCAGATGCCATAGGTGTCCCGGGATTTGAGCCGTGCGGTTCTCCGGTGCAGCAGCGCGCAACGGGCGAATATTACCACGCATGAGGAAAGATTCATAATTTTGATAATACTTCATCCATGCTCCCGCTCCTGAAACCTATGAGGTCAAGGGTAATATAGGAAAATCCGAGCCTTTTGAATTCAGACACAACAGCCTCTCTCATTTCCAGAAATCGCGGCATTTCATCAGGCATTATCTCTATCCGCGCTATGCCGGAATGGTCTCTTACCCGCACAACCTTGAACCCTGCTCTTCGAAGAAAATCCTCCGCAGCACCCACACGTTTCAATCCCTCAGAGGTTATTGCCTGCCCGTAGGGAAAACGAGAGGAAAGGCATGCCATAGAGGGCTTATCAGCAACCGACAGACCAAGCTCATGCGCCATTTTTCGAATTTCTTCCTTTGTGACTTTAAATTCAACATACGGGTTATAAACCTCCTCTTCCATCACAGCCCTGTGACCTGGTCTGTGGTTTTTCAAATCAGAAATATTAGTTCCCTCGATAATGGTATTCATGCCATGCAGAGCTGCAAGCTTTTTCAACTCACGCAGCAATCCCTTCTTGCAGTAATAGCATCTATCCACAGGGTTTTTTGCAAATTCAGGCTCGCTGAGCTCATCGTAGGAAATAACAATATGCCTTAGGCCTATCTCTTTTGCAACTTCTTTTGCGCACTCAAGCTCGCCAGGCGCAAGGGTCTTCGAATCTGCGGTAACGGCAATTGCCTGATTCTTTAAAGCCCTGTATGCAAGCGCCGCAAGTACGGCGCTGTCTACACCACCCGAAAAGGCTACGAGAACACTGCCTCTCTCTGTCAGGGCATTTACGATTAACCGTATCTTATTGGACATGGTGGATATTCACACAATCTGGAAAGATGTAAGGATTTCTGTGAGAAAACGAATGGCTTTACAAACAGTTTCCAGAGGAAACCGAGGTGATTAACAAAATCGTTACTACAGTACGAGTAAAAAGTTTAAAATTCAACACCACGGAATTGGGCAAAGAATTTAATCGGATAGCGACGAAGAAATCGTTTCTTAATATTCCATCATTATCATAAGTACGATGATTTAAATTCTCCAGAAGAAATAAAGGGGTTAAATAATAATAATGGATTAAAAAATAGCGGATACTATTTCAGCAGGATCGAAAACGTATGTTTGTGCTCTTCCTCTGCAGTTAGAATCTCCTCAAACAGCAATCGCGTGGTTGTATCCTCTTTTTCTGAAGCTTTGTCTATGATTTCCTTATACATCGCAACAGCCTCAATCTCTGCCTGGAGGTTTGCCTCAATCATCTCTTTCAGTGAACCCCCAACTTTAATCGGCGTGGGTTTGGTGGTTGGAGTCCCGCCGAGATAAAAAAGGCGCTCAGCAATATCCTCGGCATGCTTCATCTCTACTATGGCTATCTCCTTAAAAACATCCTTTATCTCAGGACTTTCCATCCCCATTGCCATTACATGATGCCACATATACTGTATGCTGACCCCAAGCTCTCTTGCAATCGCTTTATTTAATAAATCCAACAATTCATCCGCCATAATTATCAACAATTGTTGGCTTTGTTCTTATTTAAGGATTGGCATTTACTTTATCTCCATCCCGTCAACAAATATCCCCTGTTCCACGATCTCCCCTATTATCTTTCCTCCCAGCATCTTCGAAGCTTCGCGAGCCTGGCTCTTTGATAGTACAACCACAAAACCCATGCCCATATTAAAGGTCTTGTACATCTCGACTTCGTCCACGCCCCCTTCCTCCTTCAGAAACCGGAAGATAGGCTGCGGCTTGAGTGGATCAGCCATATCAAACCCGTATTTGGTGATGCGGTGGAGTTTCATTAGCCCGCTTCCCGTTATATGGGCGAGACCGTGAATATCGTACTTGCGGGCAGCGTCCAGTATTTCCATATATATCCTTGTGGGGATTAACAGCTCACCCCCGATAGTGGTATCTTTATTATAAGGGAATAAATCCTGATATGAGTAGCCCGACTCCTTTATAATTTTTCGAACAAGTGAATATCCATTGCTGTGCACCCCGTTTGAGGGAAGCCCGATAATGGCATCCCCGATTTCAATGTGCTCGCCGGTTATAATCCTGTCCTTCTTTACCATCCCGAGGCACGTGCCTGCAAGGTCAAAGCCCTTGATGATATCAGGAAGAGTGGCGGTCTCGCCTCCCACTATGGTCATTCTTGAGATCTCAGCCCCTTTTGAAAGCCCCTCCCCTATCTGCCTCATTATTTCCTCGTTCGGTTCGCTTATGGCAATATAATCCACGAAAGCAAGAGGCTCGATGCCCATTGCAAGAAGGTCGTTCACGTTCATGGCGATGCAGTCAATCCCGACTGTGTTCCATCTTCTCATCTCGTTTGCTATCAGAACCTTCGAACCCACACCATCGGTTGTAAGCGCAAGGGCATATTCGCCAAAATCTATAAGACCGGCATAATGGCCCACGTCTGTTAAAGGTGCACCAAAGCCTCTGCGTTTATAGACAAGTTGTTTTGCAAGCGACGCTATCGCACGGTTCTCCTTTTCTATATCCACCCCTGCTTTTGCGTAGGTTAAAGCCATGCGTTACTCAATAAAGGTGATTGCATAAAGATTTTATGATTTTAAAAGAGCAGGCTTTGGATAGGGTGTGGGATTGATTTTAAAAATACACGCCTGCTCATCACTATCATTATCATAATACCATATAAAAGTTTTGGTTATGTTTATATGCGTATTATTCGTGATAAAAATTCAACAATCTTTACAGATAACCCAGCGTATCTTCAATCCTGCTGATTTCAGGACCGGTGGTTTCCTCGCCTGCAACATAACCTTTGCTGTTGGCAAGAAGCCCTGAACCCACAAGTGGTGATCCGAAATTGACAGTCCCGATATCCACAGGCAGGGAGAAGAGATCTTCTATTACCCCAATCTCGGCTGGACTGGATTTTGGATGCACGAGTACCCCTTTGTTCGTGGCAATACCCGCCATGCCCACGGTCTTTAACTCTCCGATGGTGCCCCGCCTTACGTCCACGCCGAGGGTCTTTTTAATCACCCCGATGGATCTATCCGAGAGGTCAGGATGCACAAGCGCAGCAGTATCGTTGGCAAGTATGAGGTTTCCTGCAGCGTTCAGTTCCCCTGTCAATCTTGCGGCTTTTGTGTGTTTCCTTATGGCACGAAGCTCTCTTTCGAGGATAAAACCCGCCACCATGACCCCGTTGCTGTTTCCCCGCAGCAGCGAGCCTATGATAGAACTTCCGCTCACTGAAAAACGAAGGGCTGTTACGCCAAGGGATTCTTCCAGTTCTTTCACTGTTTCGTCGGAAGCATCGCGCGGTACAAAAACGAGCTCCTCGGTACATGCTGCGAATACGCCAAGTACCGGGCTTCCTGAAATATTTAACCTGCGCTTCACTCCCTTATTCCCCAAATTATTCCTGGGCGAGTTCGGCTTCCACGCCGCCAGCCTCGAATTTAACCGCTCTCACTCTTAATTTCAAGGGCGGTTTCATGGAACCTCTCTCCCAGAGCTTCTCGTTAATCGTCTTATCCAGTTTTACTTCTTTTAAATCTGTCTTTAAATGTTTTGCAAGATAGGCTCTTACCTTTCTTGCTGCGCTTTCCGCCCTCTTCCATCTCGGCACTTTCCTTGCATCCGAGAGGGGAATGGTATAGATTCTTTCTATGTCTGCCATATCAATCAAACCTTGAGTGTGCTTCTTCGCCAGTGCCTGCGCTTTGGATGGGTCATCACTTTTCTTTTGGTTTTTACAATAACCCAGGCTGGCACCCGCTGGTTCTGGTTGTGCGCTTTTGCCAGTCTTTTCTTCTTTCCTTTGGTCTTTTGAGTCATAAAAAGTTCACCGAAATGATAGGGTCATCTTAAAGTATTGATTTATTGATAAAGCTTTTGGCGATAATGGCTTTGCACCTAAGTACCGTGTTTGAACGACTTTAGGTGCAAGGCTGGCGATAACCTATTTATATCCTCCTGCCATCTAAAATCTCTCGCAGGTGGAAAAATCATGACAAAAACATCAAAGCTCTCGGGTTTCTACAAGCTGAGCCCGAAGGAAAGGCTCAAAGTGGTAAGCGAGTTTTCAAGTCTCACGGAGGAAGAAGCTTCATGCATCAGCGCCACGGGCGCCCTATCCCATGATGCGGCAGACCGCATGGTGGAGAACGTCATCGGCGTAATGGAAGTTCCTCTGGGCGTAGCTGTGAATTTCTTAATCAACGGCAAAGATTACCTCATTCCCATGGCAATAGAAGAGCCCTCGGTGATAGCTGCTGCCGGCAATGCGGCAAAGATGGCGCGTGAGGGCGGGGGATTCACCACAAGCAGCACGGGTCCGGTTATGATAGGTCAGATACAGGCTGTTGGAATCGCAGACCCCAATTTTGCGAGGGTGAACATCCTTGAGAAGAAGGACGAGATAATCCGGCGGGCAAACGAAGTGGATCCCGTGCTTGTCAAGTTCGGAGGAGGAGCAAAGGATGTGGAGGTAAGGGTTATTGACACGCCTGGCGGAAAAATGGTGATAACGCATTTAATAGTGGACTGCAGGGATGCCATGGGAGCCAATGCTGTAAACACCATGGCTGAAACCGTAGCTCCTTATATCGAAGAGCTGACTGGCGGAAGGGTGTACCTCAGGATAATCTCGAATTTTGCAGACAAGCGCATCATGAGGGCAAAAGTTGTATTCACAAAAGAGGCAATCGGCGGCGCAGACGTTGTGGACGGCATTCTTGCAGCATATCATTTTGCTGCAGGAGACCCTTATCGAGCTGCCACGCATAACAAAGGCATAATGAACGGAGTAACGGCTGCAGTGCTGGCCACCGGCAACGATACAAGGGCAATCGAGGCAGGAGCGCATGTCTATGCCGCCCGAAGCGGGACGTACCGTCCCCTGTCAGCATATGAGAAAAATGCAAACGGGGATCTTGTGGCGACAATCGAAATGCCCATGGCAGTTGGGCTTGTAGGAGGCGCCACAAAAACTAACCCCATTGCACGCGCTGCCGTTAAAATCCTCGGCGTCAAGACTGCTACGGAAATGGGCGAGGTATTTGCAGCGTTAGGTCTTGCCCAGAATTTCGCAGCATTGAAGGCGCTTGCCACCGAAGGCATACAGAGGGGGCATATGGGGCTTCACTCAAGGAATGTTGCGATTCAGGCAGGCGCCACGGGTGAAATGGTGGATAAGATAGCAGAAATAATGGTCAGGGAAAGGAAAGTCAGGGCTGACAGGGCGAAGGAATTGCTGGATGAGATGAAGAAAAAGAAATAAGAAGCGGCAAGAGATTAGAGCCGGGCTTGAGGCAGTACTTCAATCCTTGTCTTTTCACTCGGAATAAGTCCGCAGCAAGTGCCGTAATAATTGATTTCAAATCCTTTTTTCCTTGCAAAATTGATGGTTTGCATTGTCGGCGAAGCAATGCCGCTTATGCCGCACTGGAGCGCCATTCTTTCTATTTCACCCCTGTCTTTTCCGCTTGAATGGGCGCATCCAAGCACGATGGGGGTATGCGGGAACATATCTACCGCCTTCGCTATCACCTTTTCAAAATCGGAAGGTATTGGCTTGACATGCGCCATCGGCGTGCCTGCAACAGGCATCAGTCCTGTTATTATTACCGTGGATGGAGTTATTGTTTTTATCAGTTCAAGGGCGTGGAATTCACCCCTCAATTCGCCGAAATGCAATCCAACACAGACATGGGGGAATATCATTATTCCTGCATCTTCTATGGCGCAAAGGCTGTCTGTATAGTCTTTTTCAGAAATATCAAGACCATAAACATCCCTGGCTGTGCTCATATCCCCAATTACGTCAAAACCGATGCCGTCAAGCCCTGAATTTTTTAAAGCTGTCGCTTCTTCAGGGGAAATAAAACCTGTGTGTGCGATGAGGATTAGCTCTGTTTTTTGCTTAATTTTTTTTATTGCAGGGATTAAGCTGTTTATGGGCACACGCCCTCGCATATCGCAGCCCCCCGTAATTAATAAGCCCTTAGCTCCCTGTTTGTGCAGCGCAAAGGCTTTTTTTTCAAGCTCATCACAGGTTGTTGCTGGAAAAAGAGATTCCAGCAATTTTCCTTCACAGTGCCTGCACATGAGAGCGCAGGAATTACCAGTAACCGAGAGCGAAGGGAAAAGATGCGAGGTGATGAAAAAATTGATTTTTTTACTGGAATTAGGATACAAGAGGGTTTTTGGCATACTTCTCACAGGGGAATGACAGGAATAACTATAGCATAAAGGTTTTTGATATCCAATCGCCAACATAGTGAGTACAAACAATTACCACAGCCGCAATAACCAGATGTTCCGTGATAACCTTCCAGGGTTTTACTTTTTGCTCCCTGGCAATTTCAAAACTTAAAATACCCAGCAGGGACAATCCCCAGGCAACACTTACAATAATTGCGGTTGAAAGTTCAAAAAGCAAAAGGGGAACGAGAAATGTGGATGCAAAAAAGAACTTAGCCAGAAAAGTGGAGAGCGTTGATTCCCATATCTCTTTTTGAATGTGTTTACTCTCCGCTTCCTCTGAGATATGAATACCAAGCGCGTCCGAGAATGCATCGGCTATTGCTATTGTCAATACACCGCCAATAACAGCGAGTCTTGAATGTGTCCCGGCATCCAAACCTACGATTAGACCGAGTGTCGTGATTATTCCAGAGGTTAAACCAAAGATAAATCCTATTTTTAAAGAATGGTTCATACTAGTTAATCCCGAGATTAATTATTTTTCACCGCTGACGTATCAGGGAAGAAAGTTAAATAATAGTTTGCCTCTTATTAAAGCTTACATGCTCAAAGAAGAAATCTGGATCGAGAAATACCGCCCAAAAAAACTGGACGATGTAGTTGGGCAGGCTGAAGTTATAAAGCGCCTTAAATCCTATGTGCATTCAAGAAACCTGCCGCACCTTCTCTTCTCAGGTCCTCCAGGCGTTGGGAAAACAGCCTCAGCAATATGCATAGCACGAGAGCTTTTCGGCGAAGCGTGGACTAATAATTTCACCGAGTTGAATGCCAGCGATGAGCGCGGTATCGATGTGGTGAGGAACAAGATTAAGAACTTTGCCAGGACTGCACCCCTGGGCGAAGCTGAGTTCAAGATAATATTCCTTGACGAAGCAGATGCCCTTACTTCTGATGCGCAGTCAGCGCTTCGAAGAACGATGGAAAAATACACAGCAACATGCCGGTTTCTACTCTCCTGCAATTATTCCTCAAAAATAATCGAACCCATCCAGTCAAGATGCGCAGTATACAGGTTCAAACCCATCGGGAGCACGGCAGTGGAGGAGAGAATAAGGCATATCGCCAGGGCAGAAGGCGTGAACTTGACTGATGACGGAATGGATGCAATAAAATACGTGGCAGCAGGCGACATGAGGCGCGCCATCAATGCCCTTCAGGCGGCTGCGATGCTTGATAAGACCGTCAACATGGATGCTATTTATAAGACAACAGCTACTGCAAAGCCAGAAGAAGTTGTGGAACTTGTAAAACTCGGTCTTGAGGGCAATTTCATGAAAGCCAGGGCGAAATTGGATTATCTGTTGATCGAGCAGGGACTTTCTGGCGAGGATATTATAGGGCAGATATACCGGGTTATGTTTGACATGACCATTCCGGACAGGCTGAAAGTGGACATGATTGACCGCATCGGAGAAATCGATTTCAGGATGGCTGAAGGGGCAAATGAGCGCATCCAGCTTGAGGCTTTGATTGCACACTTCATGCTGTGCGGAAATAAGCGCTGACAACCTTTAAATAATGTCCATTTCTATTCTGTGGTTATGATTGCAGAGCTATTGTCCGGTTTCATTACGCAGTTTATCTCTTCCATCGGATATATCGGGGTTTTTATTTTAATGACTTTGGAAAGCGCCGCGCTTCCCGTGCCTTCAGAGGTTGTGATGCCGTTTGCAGGCTATCTGGCATACCTGAAGAAATTCGATCTGTTTTTGATAAGCATTGTGGGCGCAGTTGGCTGCACCGCAGGCTCGCTGATCTCATATTATGTAGGTCTGAAAGGGGGGAGGCCTTTCATAGAAAAATACGGCAGGTATCTGTTCATTGAAAGCAGCCACATAGAGCTTGCAGAAACCTGGTTCAGGAAATACGGGGACAGGGCAGTTCTCTTTTCCAGGCTGCTCCCTGTAGTTCGCACTTTTATATCCCTGCCAGCAGGCATAGGAAAGTATGATTTAAAAAAGCTTGTGACCTTCAGTTTCATTGGCTCTTTACCCTGGTGCTTTGCTTTAGCATATGTTGGTTTCTCTCTCGGACCTTCCTGGGAAAATATAATCGGGTTTTTTAATGGGCTTGATATTATTGTTGTTGCAGCAGTAATTATGATTATTTTATATTACTGGAAGCTCAAAAAGTGAGTAACATATCCCTTCTTCAAAACGTTTATCCATTTTGAACACATAATATAGACTCGTATTGAGAGAATATAGCTAGTATTTAGAGATGTTATCATGGGCAAGAGAACTCGTATTATTAATGAACCTTCAGACATTGTTCCGCTTCTGCGTGCCTTTGGTTCGGATACGCACAAGAAAGTTTTCGAGTGCCTGCAAAATGGCTGGAAGACTGAAGAAGAGATAGATAAAGAGGTGGGGTTTGAACCACATGAGAGCCTCGACGTTCTGAAAAAGAGCGGATTTGTGGAGAGTAAATGGAGAATGCCGCAGCCAGGGAAAATGCCAGAAAAGGAGTATCACTCATCCTATTCCAAGGTACAGGTAAATTTCCAGTGCTCTGTTGAAGATTTAAGCGACCTGATAATGGTCACTTTCAAGAACGACAAAGAATTGCGAAGCTATCTTGATTTAATCGAGAAAGAAGTTAAGAGCGGCAACCAGTCGATGAACGGGCTCCAGAGGGTAGTAGATAAAAGCATTATGTTCATCCGCGCGGTCGCAAGGCGATCATCAATCCTGGCAGTAAAAGGGCAGAGGATTGAAATGCTCGGAGAAACCGAATGAAAAACTTTAAGAAAGTTTTATCAAAAACTGTTGCGTCAGTTTACACCGCGCACACGCCCTCCCGAGGCGTGACTCGGGACGTCATAAAGGGGCTTAACCCTTTATGATACTTCGGAGTAAAAAAGAAATCACCAAATTCCAGATACTTGTTGAAATAGCCGCACACCAGCCCGATGTTATGCAGAAAGAGATTGCATATAAGATCGGCATAACACCTCAGGCTGTGTCGGAATATATCAAGGAACTTGTTTCTGATGGTTTCCTGTACTCGGATGGACGCGTGAGATATCGTGTTACCAAGAAGGGTGTGGAGTGGGTGCTTGAAAGGGCGCAGGAATTGAAAAAATACGCGCGGTTTGTGATGGAAGATGTAGTGAGCCATATATCCGTTGCGACAGCTATAGCTACGGAAGGACTTGATAAAGGGCAGAAGGTCTCGCTCTGGATGGAGAATGGCTTGCTATATGCAGGCAGAGGAGAAGGTGATGTGGCGGGCATTACCATGTCAGATGCCATGGAGGGAGAAGAGGTGGGAGTGACTGATTTGAAAGGGATGATAAGCCTGCCCGAGGTTAATATAACCATCTGCAAAATACCGAGAGTTGAAAGAGGGGGCTCTCGAAACGTGGATTACGATATTCTGAAAAAACTTTCGAAGGGGAAGCCGTATATCGCAGCGCTCGGGGTCGAAGCTCTGATCTCCCTTCGTAAAATAAATATTGCGCCCAACATTCTCTTCGGGGCAAAAGAATCAGTTGTGGAGGCGGCTTTTCACGGTCTCTCCTCGCTTGTGGTTTCTGTGGATGAGGAAATACCGTCCCTGCTCAACAGGCTTGAATCCGAAGGCTTGAACTACGAGGTTGTGGATCTGAGTAAATAATCCGATGGTTTTTTATCTTTTACTACCTTTATAGTCTTATTCCATCGGTCAGTTTGATGAACCCGTCTAAAAAAGAATGAATGTTTTTGGGTTCATCAAAGAAGGAGGCTTCATGGAGACTGAATTTGCGCCCCATATCGAAGAAATAAAAAGGGCGCTTGATAATGAAATAGACGAAAGTAATATTATAGCGGATTTAAAAAAGCTGCTTGAATACCGGGTACCGCTGAGCGAAGCGAAGAGAAGCCTGATTAAGAAATACGGCGGGTCGGAAAAGAGTAAAGAGAAGAAACTAAAGGATATACAAATCGGAGACCGCAATATCGAGATTACCGGGCAGATACTGGAAATTAGCAAAAAAACCGTAAATGTAAAAAATAATGAAAAGACGGTTTTTTCCGGAACTATAAGCGACGAGACAGCTGCGAGAAGTTTTACTGCATGGCATGATTTCGACCTGAATGTGGGCGATGTAATAAAGATCGCGCAGGCTTATGTGAGAAACTGGCAGGAGCGACCTGAGATAAATTTCGGGAACAGGTCAAAAGTCACAAAGCTTACCTCAAAAATCCAGATAGTCCAGGAAAGCGAGGTAAGAAAACTTGGAGAATTAAAGGATGGAGATATAAATGTCCATACCGAGTTCACTATCTTGAACATCGAATCGCGCGAAATCAATACAAAGGACGGCACTAAAAAAATTCTAAGCGGTATTGCTGCAGATGATGATACCAAACTTCCATTTACTGCGTGGATAGTATTGCCTGAACTTGCGGCTGGAAGTGCAGTTGAGGTAAAAAACGCCTACGTGCGGTCATTCCGGGGCGTTCCTACCCTGAATATAAATGAAACCAGCCAGGTAATAAAGCTTGATAAGAAAATCGAATACAAAGTAATCGGCAAGGTCAGCATAGGAGATATTGCAGGCAAAGACGGGGCCTATGACATTATTATCGAAGGCAACATCCTCTCCATCAGACCGGGTTCTGGATTGGTAGCCCGCTGCCCTGAGTGTTCGAGGGTTATTCAAAAAGGCATCTGCAGGGTTCATGGCAAAGTGGATGAAAAAATGGATATGCGGATTAAAGCCATAATCGATGACGGAACAGGAGCATTGACACTTGTTCTTGACGCACCCCTTACACAAAAGATATGCGGATATACCATAGAAGATGCGCAGAACATTGCAAAGGCGGCGATGTCCCAGAAAGCTGTGGAAGACGAAATCAAAAAGAAACTTGTCGGGAAAATGCTCGCAGCAAGGGGTAATACCTCAAAAGGCGAATTCGGGAGCACGCTTGTAGCAAGTGATGTGTGGGAGCCCCTTGATATGAACAAAGAAAAAGCAGCCATGCTTCTGGGCAGGGCGGGGTGACATGGAAAAGAGGGAAAAGATGATGGACAGGGAAGTTGCATGGCGCATCTTCGCACATGAGTTTAACAGGTCAAATCTCTATATCAGTGAAGGGGATGAGAGGGCGCCGAATTATATCATTACACCCACCGGGGTAAAGTGCAACCGTCTTTTTATTGTGGGTGTGGTCACGGAAGTCGAGAACATCGGCAAGGAGAATAACTTGTGGCGGGCGCGCGTAGCCGACCCCACAGGCGTGTTCACGGTATATGCAGGGCAGTACCAGCCCGAAGCCGCTATTTTTTTATCCGGACTGCAGGTTCCTGCTTACGTGGCGATAGTTGGCAAGGCAAGAAAATATGAACCCGAGGACGGCAGTGTGTATATTTCGATTAGACCTGAGGAAATGAATACCGCGGATGAAAAGCTCAGGGACAGGTGGGTTCTTGATACGGCGGAACAAACGCTCCTGCGCATCAGAACCATGGGAGAGGTATTGGACTCGGGTTTATCTGGAAATGAATTGAAGGAGCTTTTGCTGAAGAAGGGAACAAATCCTGTGCTTGCGGATGGTGGGGTGCGGGCGGTTCAACATTATAAAAACCTGGCTAAAATCATTCAGGAGCTTAAAACCGCATTAATTCATGCTATTGGGACTGTGGCATCCGAGAGCGTTACCACCCAGGAAGTTGAAAAGCAGAAAGAACCGCAGATAAACGCCCCGAGTCGCGCCTCGGGAGGGCGCATCCACGTATCCCCGCAGGCATACGTGTCTATGCATAACGGCGGGCACGACGCCGATGAACGCAGATTCCAAGAGCAGCCTGCCGAAAAGCCTGAACAAAAAGAGGAAATAAGAGGTGCAGAAGCGGAAAGCAAGACCGATGAAACCGCCCAGACACAGCCAAAAGAAGTACTTGCAGCAATAATTGATAAACTGGATACTGGCAAGGGCACATCTTATTCCATGGTGGTTGAAACTGCACAATCGGCAGGTCTTGACGCTGAATTGGTGGAGTCGTCTATCAAAGAGCTTATGGCTGAAGGAAGATGCTATGAGCCCAAAATCGGGGTGCTTCGTAAGGTATAGGAATGATCAGCCCTTTATTAAACGAACCTGCCCTTGTTGTTGAGAATACTTTTAAAACGCTTGTAATTGCGGATGTCCATCTCGGCATCGAGTGGGAGCTTTATCAGAGCGGCTTTTCAATTCCAAGCCAGATTGAGAAGAGGAAGGTGCGAATCCGGGGTTATATCGAAAAAGTAAAGCCCGACAGGATAGTGCTGCTCGGGGATGTCAAGCATAATGTGCCCATAACCTCATGGCAGGAAAAGCAGGAGGTTCCCCTCTTCCTGAAAGAATTATCTGTTTCCGCGCCTGTGGATATCGTACCTGGAAACCATGACGGCGACATAGAGAACCTTATGCCTGAGAATGTAACCGTGCACGGGATGAGGGGCTTTGTGCTCGACAATGTGGGTTATTTTCACGGTCACACATGGCCGGATGCGGAATTACTTTCTGCATCACATGTTGTGATGTCCCATAATCATCCCACGATAAGGTTCACGGATTCGCTTGGTCATGCAGTTTCGGAAGAGGTATGGATACGCACGCATTTTATTGAAAAAGCTCTCAAGGAACATTACGGCGATATCAGATTGAAGAACCCAGAGGTTATAATAATGCCTGCGTTTAATGAGTTATGCGGAGGAATACCTTTCAATGAATCCATACATGAAGAGCTGCTCGGACCGGTTTTTGCCAACCATGCGATTGAGCTTGAAAAGGCAAGGGCATTCCTGCTTGACGGCACTGATCTCGGCACAATCGGAAGCATAAAAAAACTGGGGATAACAAGGATTATCCCCAGATTTTCCAGAAAGCGCTTTCCTACGAAGCGTATCTAACGGATTTTCAACCCCCATAATCTGTCGAGTCGATACATGCGTGTATAGTTGAGTTGTGTCTAAACTTTCATGTCCTAACAGGACCTGAATCTTGCGTATATCTTCCCCGCTATCTAATAGATGGGTTGCGAAGGAATGTCTAAAGGTATGGGGGTGAACCTTTTTATTTATGCCAGCCCGACCGGCAGCCAGAAGCACCAATTGTTGAACAGCGGCGGAAGTCATCGGCTCCCATAAAGGAGACTCCTTTTGCCCCCCAGAAAAAAGCCATCCTGCTTCATTCTGACCATCCTGTAAAGCAAATCCCTCCAAATCCTTGCAAAGCTCTTTAGAAATTATAAACATCCGATCCTTACCACCTTTCCCATTGCGCACCCATCCGACACCCTCTTTTATATCAATGTCAGAAAATTTTAAATTAACAAGTTCTGAAACTCTTAGACCGGAACTATAAAGCAATTCAATAATTAATCTATGCTTCTGGTTTTTGGTTTTATCTATAATGTTTTGAACCTCCTCACAAGATAGAACAGTTGGCAATTTTTGTAACCTCTTAGGTCTGTTTATGTGCGGCATATTACGTTTTAATACCTCATTATAATAAAATTCAAGAGATGCCAAAATAACATTAACTGCCGAAGTGGAAACAGCCCTTTCACTTATTAAATAATTCATATACATTTTTATATCATCAATTTTTATTTTATTCGGAGATTTTTTTATATAGTCTAAGAATCTTTTGTTATACCCAAGATATGTATCCATCGTCCTCTTTGAGAACCCTCTTATTGTCATTTCTGTCTCTAATTGTTTTAGATATGTCTCTATGTTGGTCATGATAAATCACCTATTCAGAATATTATCAACAATCTATATAAATTCGAGCTATTTTTATAATGAAGCTTTATTTTAATTTATAGCAAAATACGAGCATCACGAGAGGGAAGTTATCAAGACAGCCCCTGCCATAGGCAGGACGAGGGTATCGGACTGCCTAAAGACGTTTAATGGACTCGGCGCATGTCTGCGCACTAATTGAAAGATGTCCCGTAAAAAAGAGATCAGGATTTTAGATCTAAACTTCCGTTATGGAAGTCTGCAAAGGCAATTTTGCAGACTTCGGAACGCACTTGATCAAGAGATATCTATCGTATTATTCCTTTAGATTAAGCCGCCTGATAGCTATTTTTTTATTGTTTTTTATCATGAGTTTTTTTAGATTTTTTAGTTTTTTTAGTGTTTGATGTTTATTATTTTTAGAATGTTATTTTTAATGTCATGACTTTTTATATGATTTTTACTTTTGATTTATCGCTATCAGTCGACTATTTTTAATTAATTAATAGTTGTTTTGTTGTGCCTGGGTAGCTGTTTTGTTGTGCCTGGGTAGCTGTTTGGCCTGGGTAGCTGTTTGGCCTGGGTAGCTGTTTTGTTGTGCCTGGTAGCAACCTGGTAAATAGGACAATTGTACAGCCAGGAAGACAGATCTCGCCAAGATCAGTATCATTAGAGCTGAGAGTAAAAGCCTACTGCTAACGATGTACAAACAGGACAAAAAAAGCCAGCACGGCTCTTTTAATCATCGTTACACAGGAAATTATCAAATTTTAAATAAAGGTTGTAGCACACACAATCTAATTGTAGCACTTTATAAAATCCAATAATTAAAAATATCAGCTAAAACTTAAATTTGTTTTTTGTGTACACATTTCTTTTATATATTCTAGGACGGACAAGGAAAGCCCGCCCGCCGCCCTTCGGGCGGGGCGGGGCAGACCTTGATTGGGTACGATCGCCTCCTTACCCTTTAGTGTACGAAGGTATGACAACCAGGTATATGACTATAAAGTAATTAAAACTTGTGAGTGTGTATGTGCAGCCAGTTAGATCAGCCAAGGAAGTCAGCCAGAATACAGTCAAAATCGTTTAATTTGCATTTTTTTTATCAGCCAATAGCGTATTTATCTTTTGCATCTGTTCTCCATTACGCTCTAACAATTCGATAACTCTATCCAGCCTTTTAAGTAATTCGCTATCAGCTAAACTATTTTCTCCCCCTTTAATAATACTTTCACCTTGCTTAGATTCTGTATTCCCCGATTTCTGCTCTGTATTCACTATGCGTAACCCAGACTTTATATAACAAGGATTCGCAAAAGATATAAGTCAATCAAAAGAATTGAAAACGGGTGAGATATTATGGAAGATGAGATAGATTCAATACAAGAAGAACCTGATGCATGCGAGACAAAAACGCCTCACGACCACCAGTTGATGTTCAAGGCGCTTGAAAATCCGCTTCGAAGAAGGATAGTCAAATCCATAGGAGCTTTTGGGAAAACGAAGAAAGAAATTATGAAAGAACTTGGCATAAGTGAAACCCAGTTAAAGTTCCAGCTTGATTATCTTGTGAAAATGTGCTATGCTGAGGTGGAGGAGGAGAGGTGCAGGCTTAACGCTAAAGGAATAGAGGAGCTGCTGGCGAATATTAAAAAATAAAAAAAGGTAAACTCCAAAGCGCTTACCTTAGATTGTTGCATCGGATAAGGGAATATCCATATTCGAATCGTTAACCAGCGAATCTATTGCATTAATGTCATTCTGCGTCCCGAAATCGTCACTGCCTGAAGGGGTCGGGGTTGCTACAGCAGAAACAGGTGTTTCGGTCGGACTTACGGGTGTCTGCGCGGGTGTTTCAACCGGGGTGGCAGTGGGTGTTACTTCAGGTGATTTTGGGCTCACACAACCTAAAACTGATGCTGCGAGTATAAGCACCAGCAATATAAAAACAATTTTCATGTTTTATCCTCCTTTTTTCCATTCACCGCTCACGCCGAAATTATCTGTCCTATATGTTCCATTGCCGTTAAGGACTGCTGCGCCTTTGCCTGTGGCAGTGAGGCTGATACTGTTGCCTGATATCCCTACCATGATGTTGGTGCCCGTTATTGTTGCTGAGCTGAATCCCTGATATCTCACCCGTCCGTTGCCGAGAGCCTGGTTTGTCCCTCCGTCAGTGGTAACGACGGCATTACGTGAGACCAACAGGGTGCCGTTTATTCCAGACAGCGCAACAGTGACATTTCCTTCGATTGCCGCCCTGCCGCTGCCATTGGCTGTCAGTGTACCTGCCCCCATAACCGCGGTTCCTCCGTTTCGTTCATTCCCCTGATTTCCCGGCTGAGCTGTTGCGGCTGGTCCACCCGAAAGTATTCTGTAATCCCGGACGAAGACCTGCAGTTGCCTGCTTGCATCTCTCAGTATTTTGATAGTTTCTTTTTGCGAAGCGTCCACTTGCTTTAGGAAAGCCTGGGCATCCGTATTGTTTATAACCATGCCAGAATTGTCAAATCCTGTGTGGGTTGCCAATAAGGCTTCTGTTTTTCGCTGGTCGGCTGCTGCTTCCTGCATCAAATTCGTGAAATTAGCTGCGATTGCCTCAAGGTTGGATGTATCTTTACCCTTGGATTTCAAGTTCTGAATTGCCGCAGCAAGTCTGGCTGATACATTATCCGACTTTGCAATGAATTTACCTGTTGTATTATCAAGCAGTATTGCGATATCATATCGAGTTTCAAGTCTTATCCTGGCGTATATATCCGTTAACTCTTTATTGTCAGCCCTTAATTCCTCGGTTGTGTTATCCTGCTGCACTTTTGTTCTTAGCTGTTCCAGTTCCGCCACATGAGCATCGATATTGTTAGAAACATCGAATGGAATTATTCCTTTATTTTCAGATTTTTCTGCCCTGGACTTCAGGACATCAAGATATGAAATTGTATGGTCTATTGCTTTTCCAAGATAGTCCTTGGCTTTGAGCACAAGATCTTCCTTTGATTTGCTGTCCTTTTTAGCATTGAATTGCCTCAATGCCTTGTCTAATTGTCCCTTCGCATCCTGAAATTGTTTTTCTGTGTTTGTGTATTTCTCCAGATTTCCGTTATTTTCCCCGGGCGCTTGTGCTGCTGCGATTCCGGAGAACAGGCTCAGTACAAACACAGCCGCAACTAGCGACGTTAATATAGTGAACCAATATCTATTTTTCATTGTATGCCTCCTTCTGTTTTTTTGTTCAATCGCCAACTATTCCTGCGATTGTGTATCCGATACTATAATCACAGAATAGATAAATATACTTGTATATGATTAAAAATTCAATCTTTTTTAGGCTTTCGAATCCTTTACAAACCTTTATAAATGCTTTTTTAACTTTATACTAAACTATATATATTCTCTTTTAAGATTAGACTATTGTGTTCACGAGAAGTAGGTTTTTCTTGGGAATTCTATTTATAGTCTTCATTACCGGCGCGCAGGCTGCAACCTTACACGGCACCATTTACGAATGGTCGGATTTTGAGAACCCTCTTAAGGACGCAATCGTGGAGGTGAACTCCACGCCAGGACAGTATGTGGTCGCTACAACAGGAACGTATTCATTCAATCTTTCACCTGGAAGTTATTTAATCAAAGCAAAATACTACCGCAATAATATCCTTGAATATACCACAGAAGAGGAAATCCGGATAGACAGAGAAGGGGATTTCGTGCATGATCTTCTGCTCTTTCCTCCTACGGATTCAGAATACGAGTATCTTGGCGACATAAACCTGACCAGCGGTATGGATATAAAAAGTGAATACCACCCAAATTACTATATTATAATCTTCTTAATTTTAGCATTCTCTGCTTTAATGCTCATTTACTGGATTAAGAAAAAAAAGGGCATAGCGATTGAATCTATTAAAGATAAGACCCGGGAATTGCCTCCTGAAAATCTAGCAGAAACCGCGCACAAAGAACTTCCAGAAGACCTTCGTAATCTCTATGATACAATACTAAAAATGGGCGGAAGAACGACACAAAAGGATGTGAGGAAAAAAATGGCACACTCAGAAGCAAAGGTCAGTCTGATGCTGGACGATCTGGAAGACAGGGCTTTAATTAAAAAAATAAAAAAAGGGCGCTCTAACATAATAATTGCGGAAGTTCAAAAATAAAGCAACTTTTCGAAATCGTAATCTTCATAGACGTATAAGACCAAGAGATGAATATGATTGAAAAGAAGGAAATAATCGAAGTATTATCCGGATATGACTTCGATAAAACCACAATCGGGGTACTGGCATCACATTCTGCGTTAGACGTATGCGACGGCGCTGTGGAAGAAGGATTCAGGACATACGCTGTGTGCGAGAAAGGACGCGAGAAGACTTATACGGAATATTTCAAGGCGCGGAGACGAAACGGAAAACTCATCCGCGGGATTATTGACACCACGGATGTTTATACCAGATTCGATGAAATGCTTAAAAATAAAAATCAACAGAAACTGCGGGATAAGAATACGATTTTCATTCCAAATCGCTCCTTTACTTCTTATTGCGGCATAGATGAGATCGAAGATGATTTCAGGGTGCCGATGTTCGGAAGCCGGAACCTGCTTAGAAGCGAGGAGCGGGGCATTGAGCGGGATTATTATTGGCTGCTTGAAAAAGCAGGTCTCCCATATCCTGAAAAAATTGAAAAACCCGAAGATATCGACAGCCTTGTGATGGTGAAACTCCCCCATGCGGTAAAGAAACTTGAGCGCGGGTTCTTCACAGCAGCATCTTTTTCTGAATTCAAACAAAAATCAGAGGCGTTCCTAAGACAGGGGATAATCACACAAGAGGCGCTTGCAAATGCAAGAATCGAGCGATATATAATCGGACCTGTTTTTAACCTTGATATGTTCTATTCACCCATAGAGGAGGAGATGAGCAGGATTGAACTGCTCGGCATAGACTGGAGGTTTGAAACAAGCCTGGACGGGCACGTGCGGTTGCCTGCCCCCCAGCAACTGACGCTGAATGAGCGGCAGCTTGTGCCTGAATATACGGTATGCGGGCACAATTCAGCCACGCTGCGTGAATCATTATTGGAGGATGTATTCGAACTTGCTGAGAAATACGTCAGGGCGACCCAAAAATACTATAATCCCGGGATAATAGGACCGTTCTGTCTCCAGACATGCGTGGACAAGGACCTGAATTTCTATGTGTACGACGTGGCGCCCCGCGTGGGTGGAGGCACCAACGTGCATGTGTCTGTGGGGCATCCTTACGGCAATACGCTGTGGCGCAAACCCATGAGCACAGGTCGTAGAGTGGCAATGGAGATAAAGCATGCTATCGAACAGGAAAGGGTGGAAGAGATAGTGACGTGATTTAAATAACCGCAGATGAACACAGATGAACGCAGATAGAAAAAGAAACATAAAATCCATAATACTTGCAGGTGGATCGGGCACGCGCCTTTGGCCTTTGAGCAGGGAACAATACCCGAAACAGTTCTTGAAATTCGGTGAGACCTCGCTTTTTCAGGACACTGTGAAGCGATGCCTCAAGGTATCCGAACCCTCAGAGATATTTACAGTTACCAATGAAGCCCAGAAATTCTTTGTTACAGGGCAGATGGAGGAACTCGGGATTGATATCCCGAAAGACAACATACTCATTGAACCTAAGGGAAAGAATACACTTCCTGCAATATGTTTCGGGATGCGCGAGATAGAGAAGCGATTCGGCAATTGTGCCGTTGGCGTATTCCCTTCAGACCACATGCTGGACATGGAAGCCATGGATACTATTTCAGATGCCGGAGAATTGGCTGCTGAAAATCTTGTGACTTTCGGGATTGCACCAGCGTCGCCTCATACAGGCTATGGATACATAAAACCAGGTGAGACCATAGACAAAGGCTTCAGGGTCATCGAGTTCAGGGAGAAGCCGAAACTTGATGAGGCAATCAAATATCGTGAAGAAGGATGCCTCTGGAACAGCGGCATGTTCGTGTTCTCTACCAAAGTTTTTTTTGAAGAGCTTAAAACCCATGCGCAGGACATCTTTTCCGCATTCGCATCCCACAAAGAGATTCGGCAGATATATCAAGAACTCCCCTCCATTTCAATTGACTACGGCATACTGGAGAAATCACAAAGGGTAGCGGTTGTCAGGCTCGCATACAAATGGAGCGACCTGGGAGATTTTGAGTCTATGTTTGCAGAAACCGGGAAGAATGAACACGGGAATGCTACCTATAACTGCGATGATATCTCGATAAATTCCACGGGTAACCTCTTATACTCAAAACAGGACAAGGCAGTATCGCTCATAGATGTCAATGACATGGTGGTCGTGGATACACCAGATGCACTGCTCGTGTGCCCGAGAAAAAGCTGCCAGAAAGTTAAGGATGTTGTTGCCGCGCTGAAAGAAAGGAAAGACGAAAGGGTGCTCTTTCACCAGACCGTCTACAGGCCATGGGGCTCATATACTGTACTTGAATATTCAAAAAGACACAAGATAAAAAATATAAGGGTCACGCCGGGTGAGAAACTCAGCCTTCAGCTGCACAATCACAGGAGCGAGCACTGGGTAGTTGTAAAAGGAGAGGCACTTGTGAATGTGGATGGAGAAGAATACCATTTACAAGATGGAGAAAGTACATTTATCAAGCCTGGCACGAAGCACAGATTATCAAACCCTGGAACAATCCCGCTTGAGATCATAGAAGTGCAGCTTGGTGATTATGTGGGTGAGGACGACATTGTAAGATTTGAAGATGAATACGGAAGGATGTGAAAAAGTTTCCCGTAAAAAATAAAAAGGGTTAGCTCACAAACTTCGGCGAGAAATACTTCTTGATGACAGTATCGCACTTATCGCACGTTATCATGAGCCAGTCCCCGACGTCCTGCTTATCATAGTGGTCGAATATGGATGCGCCGCAGTTTGGGCAGACGTAGTACTCCTTGAAATAGTAGTTGTAGAACTCTGGACAGCGCTCAAGCCAGTTGATGGTCTGGAGCAACCTTTCAAGATACCTCTGCTTTCCACCTTCAGCGCCTTTCTGCATCTCCTCGTGCACATGCTCTTCCATGTGCTTGATGTGGCGCTTGCTGTTTTTTCTTATCCTCTGGTAGTCGCTGATATACTCTTTCCCATGCTCAAGATATTTCTGGTACCCTGTTTTTGTATTCGAGCCCTCTCTTAGCGTTCTCAGGAAATATTCACTCATGAGGTCTTCCATCAGGTCTGAGCATTCTGTGCATATATTGTAGCCCTTGTAGTTTTTTGAGTCCTGCACGCCATTGCATATTTTGCAGGTATCCATATTCTCACCCGACCAGCACTGGTTTGGTAGCCTCACGCGTGAACATTATGGGATACAGGTTGAGCACAGAAAGCAGGTCTCCTTTCTTGATTTCGCCCGATTCCTGCCCCATGACGTAAGCTATATTTATGGTTCTGTCTGTCTCCACCGGAGCCGGCCCTTCTCTTGCCCCGACCTTTATTACCGAAACGATTGGATGGTGGCTGAAGGCGCAGGGCATTGCAAGCATGTCCTTCTGCACTTTAATGTCTTTTACCTTCACGCGCTCAAGTTTCCCAGCCCCGATAGTAACATCCTCGTCCGCAATGACCATTTCCCATTTTGCCCTTGTGGCTATGGTAAATTCATACGGCGATGCCTTCACTTTTTTTCTCGTTACCTTCCCGTTATCACGGGAAACCACATTTACGATTTCACTCATAAAGGTTTCACCCTGTGAGTTAATAAAACGTCATAGTACATATAGTTTATCATGTTTAATCATTATAATAATTAATAGTGATATTAAATAATTATCCAAATATAATCATAAACCAGAAATCAGCGAACATAACGAAACTTTAATAACAAAGTAGAGACTTTCAAAGAATCCCGCTCCGATAGTGTAGCACGGCCAATCATGTCAGACTCTCACTCTGACGACTGGGGTTCAAATCCCCATCGGAGCATATTGTAATTAGTAAAAATCCTACTAGCTTCGTCCTTATGTACAAAGGCATATAATACCGTACAAGAAAACTGAGGTAGTTATTTGTCATCGCTGTTCTTAAGTAGAACAAGAGCTTTTTATTAAAGAATGAGCCTTTTAATCAGGTTAGCGCGCCAGTGGATTGCGGGCGAGACCTTGGCTGATGCCATCTCATGCACAAGGAGATCAAACATATCAGGCATAGGCGCCATCATCAATTTCCTCGGGGAGCATGTAAAGGAAGAGGCAGAGGCAAGTAAGAACATACAAGAGAATCTCCGCATCCTCCAGGCTATAGAGGAATCGAAGCTCAATGCTTCCTTTTCTATAAAACTCACGCAGCTTGGGCTTGAGATTGAAAAGCGCCTTTGCCTCTCCAACGTGGAGATAATTGTAAGCGCAGCAGCTTCAAAAAACATCTTTGTCTGGATTGATATGGAGAACTCGCCCTATACGGAAGAAACCATTGACATTTACCTTGAGATTTTCAAGAAATATAAAAAAGTGGGCATTGCAATACAGTCCAACCTGAAAAGAAGCGAGAATGATGTGAAACGGATAGCTGCTGAAGGGGGCATCATCCGGCTCGTCAAGGGCGCATACGGGGAAAAAAGCGATATTGCATACACAAGCCGCAGGGACGTCACCATTAATTTCTCAAAACTCATGGGATACCTTTTCTATAAAAGCCTTTTTTTCGCGATCGCAACCCATGACGAGCTATTGATTAACGAGGCACTTGAGGCTAACAAAACGCACCAGAAGAGGCTTGAATTCCAGATGCTCATGGGAGTGAGAGAAGAACTAAAACATGAGCTTGTAAAAAAAGGTCTTGCAGTAGTTGATTATATCCCTTATGGAAAGCACTGGTTCCCGTACTCAGTGCGCAGGATAAGGGAAAGGAAGCGGAATATACTGCTGATACTGCGGTCTATTTTTGATTTTTAAACTCAATCTTTGTAATCACCCAGGGGGCGATAAAGGTCGAGGCAAATCCAAGTGCAGCATATTTGAAAAATATAAAATTGGGATTTATCGATAATAATACGCTTGAGATCAAATAAATTATTCCCAGCACTACTATTCCCATGACCGCTCTCTTAATCCTCTGCCTGTTATTCGTTGCATCCGCAAATCCGACACGCTCTTCCTCAAGCAGGTAGCCCGCGCCGATGCCTGCCATCACAAGTCCTACCTCCTCCTGCTCTATTAAAATATTGTGCTGCATGATAGCGATAGCTACCAATATTACAGGGAGCATCAAAGCAACGAAATATCCCGGAATGCGACCCAGCTTTTCCAATCTACTGGTTATTCCCGGCTCAGCCTTTAAGGAAATTAATGCCATTAAAAGTCCGAATATAATCCCGCCTACCACATCGCCGAGGTAATGGACACCCAGATAAATCCGCGATAAGGAAATGGACAGGATTGCTACGGCGCCCACAGATATGAGCCAATAATTCTTAATCATGCCGCCGAGATATCCCCAGAAACCCGATGATACAAACGCATGACCGCTCGGGAATCCGAAATCGTTCTCCTGGATTTTATGGAGGTATTCAGGCGGTCTTGGCATGGCGAACAGGTTTTTTGCAAATATTGCGGCGAATGCTGAAAAAAGAATGACGTACATTGCTCTTATGCCTGTTTTTTTGCCAAAGCACCAGAAGATGAGCGAAGCTAGAAGAATATATGAAGGCTCGCTGCCGATGGTGGTTATAGCTTTAAATAATACATCAAGTGAGGGATTTCCAACACTCTGAAGGTATATGTTGATGTTGTCATTGAACAGGAATTGCACGGGTTCTAACATAATTTTTCTTACTTCATTGAAAGATGAATAGACGAAAAAGTTTCGAATATGCTTTCCTTAGCGAAATGAATTATTAATGCTACTTCAGAAAGGTATACTAAAATTTTTACTGCGAAAGGTAAATTTGGAAACAAAAGTTCAGTCAGTTTAATCGTAAACCAAATTATTAAAATTGTTAGAAAAAATAGGATGGTGTGTTTAACTAAATTAATTGTATACGGACATGTTTTAACCCAAATATCGTGGTGAATAGATGTTTTAATTATTTCAGGATTTTCTATTTTGTTAGCCATTAATTCACCATTAATTTTATTAAGATTATTTTGATAATCCAGACAATTCTAAAATATTTTTTAAAACCTGTAATTTATCAAGAACTTCTTTATTTTTATTAGCTTTATTATACAATGTATCAACTAAATTAATAATAATTTTTTCAGGATTGTAAAAGCGAGTAACTGGTAATTTTTCATCATCAAAAAACCAAATTATATCGGGTTCATCAGATGGATTATTTTCACTCCATAGTTCAACCAGATATGGCGATAAAATATACTTCGAATTAGTATTGTGGTAGCTTTTTTTTCCGAGAGAATCGGTATATACTGCCAAGTCATCCTGAGATCCTATTTCTAATCTGGCGTTCCATTTTTTAAGTATTTCTGATATTTTTTTAAGGACATCTATATAAACTTCACGCAATTTATCAGGTGTTACTATATTGTCGTCTGGACTTAACGAAGATATTTTTAGTGCTTTTTCAGTGATTTCAGAAAGATTGAGACCTAACTTTTTCGCTTTTTCAATTACTTCTGAATTTATTGAAAGTGTTAATTTCTTTTTCTCAGATTGCATACGTATCTTTATTTCATAATGTGTACGTATGCTTAAATAGTTTTCTATCTATACGTATATTTTTATTATTATTGGTACGTATATAATAATATTTCAGAAACGGCTAAAATGCAATAATAAACGATAGAATCTAAACCTAAACCAATCGTATACCAAAAAAGAGTTTGTTTTGAAACCAAGAATAGATAGATGCCTGAGGCAGTCCATCTAATCAAAAATTACGCTTTTACAAGAGCTTTTGGTGAGCGCTTAATCTTCCGGCGCTTTTTGCCTTCGGAAGTGTATCGCTGCGCAGGTCCAGGGCGTTTGTAGGCTAGTTCGGCTTCAGGGACCATTATTACATTTCCTTTCCTGCCTTTAACCCTTCCCCATTTTGTCGTGCCTGTTTTTCCCATGTAATTATATCCTCCAGTAAATTTGTATGGCTCCACAATAATTCCATTTATTCATATACCTTTCCCCTTTTCAATTCTTTTCTTTATCATGTACATCTGCACCTTCTTGGATTTAGCCTGGTGCAGAACCCGCTCAAGCCCTTCTCTTTCAAGGTGCTCTATCTTGATATATCCCCTGTCCTCCGCATCCTGGAAAAGCTCAAGACCAAGCCCGGTGCGCGCCAGTACCGTGGTGTAACCTTCCTTTGACCCCACGCCTCCGAAGGAGAGGTCTGCCTTTTCTGCCGTTAAATCGGTGCAGACCATGCAGGAGCCGCTTCGAATCGTGTCAAGGTCGCTTAAAGGAAATACATGCTCAGACTCAGCTTTAATCCTGAACTTCCCTTTGCGGATCTTCATTTCCTTGACCGAGGATAGAGGAATGCCCAACGATTCAAGGAATGCCTTCAAGCCGTCGTAATAAAACGTGTCCATGCAGAAAAGACCCAGTTTCAATATATTCGCCCTCATGAACATGTGCAATAGACCGTACGGCGAGTTCTGCATCTTGTACACAGCATCGATGTTGCAGGAAGGACCCACAAAACCTATGGAGCGAGAGCCTCTTTTTATTGCACTCATCAGCGATTCCATGGTCAATGAATGCACGTATATGGAGCCTGCCGAGCGCAGTATCTCTTCCCTCGTCTGCGCCACTATGGGCACGGGTTTCCAGGGCTCTTCCTCGCTTTTCACCGTGACGACTGCACTGTCGATCAGCCCTTCTTCAAGCCCGTACAGCAGCATGGAGGTCACAACGCCGCCGTCCTGCCCTTTCACCTCGGGAATAAGGGTTTTCGCAGTGAAGACATCGCGCACGTTCCCTATAAGGCTTGATTCCGTGGTTATGGTGCGGGGGCACTGGTTGTAGCACACGCCGCATGCGGTGCACGGTCCTTGGAGCGCGGGCTTGCCTGCTACGATTTCCAGGACTTCACAGCTTGACACACAGGCGCCGCAGAGCGTGCAGATGCCGGGGTCTATGATCTCGCGCTTGAGTTTGCCGAAGGAGATTCTCTCTTTGTCTTTTAAGGAGCGGCGCACGCGGATTACGCTTTTGTCAAGCTCGTCGAACTTTCGCTTGCATTCTTCGGAGCAGAAATAGTACTCTTTGTTTTTGTAGGTGGATTTGAAGGGTGTGGTTTCGTCAATGGTTTTTTTGCAGATGGGGTCGATTGCCATTAGATGTTAGTTTTATTCGGAAGGTTAAAATGATTTCTGTATGTCTCTTTTATTTGGTAAAGCGTTATGGATAACAAACTGTTATATTAAATGAAGACACTTGATGCTTATAAACGGGTCGTAAGGATGAAACCTGAAGAAAAAGCAAGGCAACGGATCGACCAACTACTTGAAGCGGCAGGTTGGAATATCCAGGATTTGCGTGATTTAAATCTGGGAGCTTCTCTTGGCGTAGCGGTTCGTGAATTTCCCTTAAAATCCGGCGCTGCTGATTATTTAAATTTTGTTGATAGAGAGGCCGTAGGAGTGGTAGAGGCAAAGCCTGAAGGGACAACGTTAAGTGGAGTGGCTGAACAATCTGAAAAATACTTAACTGGAATTCCGGAAGGACTCCCTCATGTTCAGGAACCTCTTCCCTTTTCCTATGAAAGCACAGGCATAGAAACTCTTTTCAGGGATACAAGAGACCCGGATGCGCGCTCGCGAAGGGTTTTTGCTTTTCATAAGCCTGAAACCCTTAAGGAATTGAGCTTGCAGAAGGAGACTCTCAGGACAAGTCTCAAAAAGATGCCATCAACAATACCTCTCAACAAAGAAGGTTTGAGAGATTGCCAGTTTGAAGCTATCCAGAACCTTGAACAATCCTTTTCAGAAGCAAGACCACGGGCACTTATCCAGATGGCAACAGGAAGCGGCAAGACTTATACAGCCGTGAGTTTCATTTACCGCCTGATAAAATTCGCAGGTGCAAAAAGGGTGCTCTTTTTAGTGGACAGGAGCAACCTGGGGCGCCAGACAAAAAAAGAGTTCCAGCAGTATGTTACACCTGACGACGGCAGGAAGTTTACAGAGCTTTATAATGTCCAGCATCTGACATCAAATACTATCGATCCTGTTAGCAAGGTTTGTATCACCACGATCCAGAGACTCTATTCGATGCTCAGGGGAGAGACAGAGTTTGAACCCGAAAACGAAGAGCCTTCACTTTTTGAGATCTCCCCGGATGGTACTGAAAAGGATGTTTCCTACAATCCTCAAATACCTATCGAGACTTTTGATTTTATCGTTACTGACGAGTGTCACCGCTCCATATACAAAGTCTGGCGGCAGGTGCTTGAATATTTTGATGCATTCCTGATCGGGTTAACAGCCACTCCATCCAAGCAAACGCTGGGATTTTTTAACCAGAACCTTGTCATGGAATACAGCCATGAGCGCGCGGTTGCGGACGGCGTGAATGTGGGCTATGAAGTGTACCGCATTAAAACCGATATCACTGAAAAAGGAAGTAAGGTCGAAGCCGGGGACTTCGTGGACAAAAGGGATAAGCTCACAAGAAAGGTGCGTTGGGAGCAACTGGACGAGCCTTTTGAATATGCCCCTGACCAACTTGACCGAAGCGTTGTGGCGCAAGACCAGATACGGACTGTTGTCAGGACGTTCAGGGATAAGCTCTTTACCGAGATATTCCCAGGAAGGGCGGAAATCCCAAAGACCCTTGTGTTTGCCAAGGATGATTCACATGCTGAGGATATTGTACATATCATAAGAGAGGAGTTCGGGAAGGGTAATGAGTTCTGCAAGAAGATCACGTATAAAACCGAAGGCGCAAAGCCTGAAGACCTGATAGCAAGCTTCCGCAATTCCTACAACCCGCGCATAGCAGTGACCGTAGATATGATATCAACAGGCACGGATATCAAACCGCTTGAATGCCTGCTGTTCATGCGCGATGTCAAATCACGTGTGCTTTTTGAACAGATGAAAGGGCGCGGGACGCGTACTATTTCTTCCACGGATTTTAAAGCCATTACTCCCGGCGCTTCCACCAAAACGCATTTTATGATAGTGGATGCCGTGGGCGTATGCGAGAACGATAAGACAGATTCGCGCCCACTTGAGCGAAAGAAGAGCGTGGCGTTTGATAAGCTCATAATGTCAGTAGCACTTGGTAACAAGGATGAGGACACCATTACCTCGCTAGCAGGAAGGCTTGCGAGGATGGACAGGGAAATCGAAGAAAAAGACAGGTCAGAGATCCAGAAAGCTGCGGATGGGAAATCATTAAAAGAGATCATTAACAACCTCCTGGATGCGGTTGACCCCGATAAGAAGCTCGAGAAGGCAAAGGAGATTTTCAATACAGAGACGCCGACAGGGGATGAGATCAAGAAAGCTGGGGCGGAGCTTGCAAAGAGCGCCTGTGCGCCTTTTGAGGTTCCGAAACTCAGGAATGCCATTATTGACATCAAGAAAAGAAACGAGCAGATCATTGACACTGTGAGTAAGGACGCTGTGAGCTTCTCAGGTTTTGACGAGCAGGCAAAAATAAAGGCGCGCAGCATCGTTGAAACCTTTAAAAAGTTCATAGAGGAGAACAGGGATGAAATTACGGCGCTCCAGATCATTTACAGCAAGCCCTATGGCAGTCGCCACCTTACTTACGAGGAGATAAGAGAGATTGCAGAGGCGATTAAGAAGCCGCCTTATCGTCTTACGCCTGAGTTGCTCTGGCAGGCATATGAACAACTGGATATATCAAAAGTAAGGGGCGCGGGGGCGCAGAAGCTTCTGACAGACATCATTTCTTTGATACGCTATGCCGCGGGAAAGAGCGATATACTTGAGCCTTTCCCTGAAACGGTGAACCAGCGCTTTGAGAGGTGGCGCGCGGAGCAGGAGAGGGCGGGGGTGAGGTTCACAGAGGCGCAGGTGGAGTGGCTTGTAATGATAAAAGACCATATCGCTTCGTCGCTTGGCATTGAGATAGGGGACTTTGAGAACGTGCCTTTTAACCAGAAGGGAGGGGCTGTTAGGGCTTATCAACTGTTCGGCAAGGGATTGGATAATATCTTAGAAGAGCTAAATGAGGCGCTGGTGGCATGATATTACTTTCACAGTCCTCTCTAAAGCGATATATATTGAAAACAATAAGGGTATCTCAATGAAAGTAATTTTTGATACAAATATCCTGATTCATGTTGAAGACCCAAAGGAGTTATCTAAAAATCTTCAGGACTTGCTTAAGATATTTCGTGAGCATGGGCATCATATATTCATTCATCCGGCATCATTGAAAGATATAAACAATGATAAAGATGAGCAACGAAAAAAGGTTATTTTATCAAAAATTGAGGGTTATCCGCGAATAGAGTCTCCTCCAAAACCAACTGATGAATTTTTATCAGTTGTGGGGGTATCATCCAATTCCAATGAAATAAACGATAATGAAATCCTTTTCGCAATCCAGAGAAATGCTGCTGATTTTTTAATTACTGAAGATTATGGGCTTCAGAAGAAAGCAGTCCGAGCAAATCTTGAAGATCGCGCGCTGTCCATTGATTCGGCGCTGGATTACTTTAAGAACCTTTACGCACGAAAAGTAATACGCCATCCACTTTTAGAAGAAGATTTTGTTCGTAACCTTAAGATAGAGGATCCATTTTTCGATTCTCTAAAAGAGGATTATCCGGATTTCACGGATTGGTTTAAAAAAGTTTCAATACAAGATAGAAAATGCTGGGTTTATCATGAAAATGATATGATTAAAGGACTATTGATGTTGAAAGAGGAAGATGAGCCTATTCCGACATCTCCTCCTATAACAGCTGCTAAAAGGCTAAAGATTGCTACCTTAAAAGTCGATATACCCGGTTCTAAACTGGGAGAGCTTTTTTTAAAAATGGCATTTCAATACTGCATTGGTAACCAGATTTTTGAGACGTTTCTCACCCATTATCGAAAACAGAATGATCGGCTGATACCGCTCATTGAGAACTTTGGGTTTGAACTCGTGGGTTTTTTAGAAGAACGTAGAGGGAAGAAGGAAAAAGAGGAGGTCTATCTTAAAAAGCTCATTCCGAAAGAAAATGATTTGTCGTCGTTGAATTTAGCGAAAAAATTTTATCCATCTTTTAAGGACTCTCCAAGCATTAGAAAATTTTTAGTCCCTATCATACCTGAATATCATGATAGGCTTTTTCCGGATTTTAAGAAACGCCAGATGAGAATTACTGATTATTCTGAGATTAATATTCCGGGGAATGCCATTAAAAAGGCATATCTTTCGCATTCAGCAATCACGAAAATAAGACCGGGAGACATTCTTCTTTTTTATCGTTCTCATGACCAGAAAGCGATAACATCAATAGGAATTGTTGACCAAGAACCCGTTCACACAAATCAGCCAGATAAGGTAGCAGCAATTGTGGGGCAAAGAAGCGTTTATCTTTATGACGAAATCAAGGATATGGCGCAAAAACCTGTTTTAGTTCTTCTTTTCAGACATCATCTTAATCTACCAAATCCGCCGGACTTAAATTATCTTCGTAATCATAAAATAATACAATATGCGCCGCAGTCAATAATGGAATTAAATCATAATCAGTATGTGGCGATCAAGAAAGGAGGGAAACTGGATGAACGTTTTACTATCAGTTAAGCCTAAATATGCTGAGAAAATAGTAAAAGGCACAAAAAAATACGAGTTCAGGAGGTCAATTTTTAAAAGGAATGACATAGAGAAGGTCTATATTTATTCCTGTTCGCCAGTGAGTAAAATCATTGCCGCTTTTGAGATTGAACAAATCTTAAAGGATTCTCCGGAGAGGATATGGAAGCTATGTTCTGAGAATGCCGGAATATCAAAAAAAGATTTTTTTGCATATTTCAAAAATTCTGATGTTGCGTTTGCAATTGAAATTAGTGATGTCGATAGTTTTCATGAGCCTATAGACCCGTTTAATATTTTTAAAGATTTTAAGCCGCCTCAGTCGTTCTATTATGTACCAACAAATTTTCTCCAGAGCCTGTGGGATGTTCATGATACTGAATTAGTCAAACCTGCTTTCTCAGCAGAATCCATACCAGGAATCTCCTTTATGAAACAATTATGAATGGGATTTATACGATGTTATTGGGTCAATATCGCAATCAATCCGGCGCCGCTTGCGTATCTGCGTTTATCTGCGTTCATCTGCGGCTAATTAATAGAGTGGTGCGGGAGGCGCTGGCAGAATGAGCGAGGGCGCGCTGCCTGAACTCCCCGGAGGCTGGGTGTGGACGAGGCTGAGAAATCTGGATATACGGATTAAAGTTCTTCCCATTCTTCCAGAGCTATTATTCTTCCGATGAGTTTCTGCAATTCTTTGATCATCATTTTAAGCTGCGGGACTGAATATTCATCGTTGCTTGGAATTGTTAGAACTTTGGTGCCGTATCGCATATAGAAATGTCGTCCGCCAGGTTCAGGCGGATTGAAACCCAATTTTACCAGTTTTTTGATAAAAATTCTGCGTTTGCATGGCTTCCATTTAGGCATGAGCCGCAGCCTCATTGCCTTGCGGGATACCTGCATTGATATCCAGATGATCTATCACTGGCAATGTATCGCCGTGCCGTATTTTGACTATGAGCCAGCCTTCAAGGACTGATTCAAGTTCTTTCTGGCACTCAAAAAGCGTCTTCCCAAAAGCGATAACACCCGGACATTGTGGTATTCTGCCGGAAAAGCTACCATCTTCGAGCTTATCGTATTCAGCTTTGCTCAACGCTTTGTTAATATAATCTATAAGCATCAGGATCACCAATTTTGCATTCTGTATTTTAACTTATCATCCTGATATACTTTTTTATACATAGCAGTATCTTATTAACACCTCAGGGTTGAAGATGATGAAAAATCTGGATATGCAGGATGATGAAATATTTGCGCCTTTCACCAATCCGCGCGCGTCATCCGTGGATGCGCCCTCCCGAGGCGCGACTCGGGGCGTTCATCGGCGGCTGATTTTTAAAGAGGCGCGGGAGGCGCTGGCGGGATGAGCGAGGGCGCACTGCCTGAACTCCCCGGAGGCTGGGTGTGGGCGAGGCTGGGGGAAGTCTGTTTAGACCCTCAATACGGTTGGACGACAAGTGCGATATCAAAAGGATCACTTCATTTGTTGAGAACTACTGACATAACTTCAGGAAATATTGATTGGAGTACAGTTCCATTTTGCAAGGAAGAACCACCTGAAAAAGAGAAATACTTATTGAAAGATGGAGATATTATTATTTCAAGGGCTGGTTCTGTTGGTTATAGTCATCTTATTAAGAATCCAAAAGAAGCTGTATTTGCCTCCTATCTAATTAGGTTTAGACCTCTAATCGATGAAAAATATTTAGCATGTTTCATAAAAAGTCCATTGTATTGGGATTCTATCTCGGAAAAAAGTCTTGGTATAGCCATTCCTAATGTCAATGCATCAAAGTTAAAACAAATTCAAATCCCCCTCCCCCCTCTCCCCGAACAGCACCGCATCGTAACGATAATCGAAGAGCTTTTCACAAAACTGGACGCAGGCGTTTCGGCGCTCAAAAAGACGCAGGCGCAGTTGAAGCTCTACCGCCAGTCAGTCTTGAAAGCCGCCTGCGAGGGTAAACTTGTGCCGACCGAGGCTGAATTAGTGAAAGCCGAGGGGCGCGATTATGAGCCTGCGGATGTGCTGCTGGCGCGCATCTTAAAGGAGCGGCGGGAAAAGAGCAAAGGTGGGAAGTACAAAGAGCCAGCGGCGCCGGATATGAGTGGTTTGTCTGCGCTGCCGGAGGGGTGGCATTGGGTGAACATAGATCAGCTATCAGAAGTTGTAAGAGGAGCATCACCTCGTCCAGCAGGAAATCCAAAATATTTTGGAGGCAACATTCCATGGATTACAGTTGGAGAAATCACAAAAGATAAAAAAATATATCTTACTTCTGTCGAAAATTTTGTTACCGAAGAAGGTAAAAAAGCTAGTAGATTTATTGATGAAGGAACATTTTTGCTTACAAATAGTGGTGCAACTCTGGGTGTTCCAAAAATTACTTTGATAAGTGGTTGTATTAATGACGGCTCTGTTGCTTTGTTAGGTCTTGAAGAGACTTTGAAATTGTATTTGTATTTTTTTCTTTTTAGTCAAACAAAGAAACTTCGCCAGATAAATCAAGGTGCAGCTCAACCAAATTTAAATACAAGTATTGTTAAGAGAATTGTCTTGCCTCTCCCTCCCCTCGCTGAGCAGCGCCGCATCGTCGCCGATGTCGAGCGCCGCCTCTCTGTAGCGGATGAGGTCGCAAGAAATGTGGAGCAGAGCCTCGCGCAGGCAGGGCGGCTGCGGCAGAGCATACTGAAAAAGGCGTTCGAGGGAAAGCTTGTTGCGCAGGATGCGAATGATGAGCCTGCAAGCGTGCTGCTGGAGAAGATACGCCTTCAGAAAATATTAGAAATCAAAAAAGGCAGGAGCAAGCGCTAACTTTACTTCTGCAAGCGCTGGGGCAAGCCCCAGACCCCCGTGAGGCGCCGCCTGACGGCGGGGAACCACGCATCATCTTGAAATTTAATTTCAAGATTTGACCATCCCCCTTGATTCAAAGAGTTTATAAAACCCTTTAGACATTTATCTTACGTGGAAAACATAACAAGAGTACTGGAAAAAGATTATGAAGTCCTCTTCGCTTACCTTTTCGGCTCATACGCAAAAGGCATTCAGGACGAAAAAAGCGACATTGACATTGCTATTTACTTAAAAGATGAAAATATCCTTGAAAAAGACCCCTTATATCCTTCAAGGCTTGCGATAAAGCTCGAAAAGGCTCTGGTTGAAAAAAAGAAAGTTGATGTGAGGGTTCTAAACGGCTCGACCTTGAGATTTAAAAGCCAGGTATTAAGGTACGGGAAGCTTCTGCACTCCAAGGACGAGAAAAAACGAATAGAATTTGAAACCTCCTCTTTAGCTCAATATTACGATTTCAAACCTCACCTTGAAATGTACGATGCCGCAAGGCGAGCGAGGCTTGGAGTATGATAAGCAGCGAAGTCATTAATGCCATGATTGACCTCATTGATGAGAATCTTCAGCTCATTGAAGAAATCAGGTCACAGGGATTCGATTCATTCTCAAGCAACTTCAAGGATATTCAGGCTGCTAAACACTCATTGCAGGAAGCAATCGAGGCATGTCTTGACATAGGCAGTCACATAATAGCTGAAAGAGGTTTCAGACGCGCAGATGATTACAAAGATATTTATAATGTTCTTGAAGAAGAAGGAATTATAGACCATGTTTTATCTTCAAAGCTTCAGGAGATGGCGCAGTTTAGAAATCTCCTTGTGCACAGATACGGCAAGATAGACACGAAAAGGCTTTTTATTATTATGTCAGAAGACCTGAAAGATATTCGGGAGTTTGTTAAGAAGATTTTGAAGTATATCTCTTAATTACGATTTGGACTAAAAAAGGAGAATCGTGCGCAAGGTTTATTAACTTTATGATACAATTGTTTATTATATGATACAGTTGTATCAAAAAATTACACAATTAAAAGTTCTCGAACTTTTCATCAAGAACCCATATGAGCGGTACTATCTCAGGGAAGCTTCCAGAATACTGGATATCAGCCCGATGACCGTCAAACGCGCTATTGACCTGCTTGTTCAGGACAGGCTGTTGGTCAGGGAAGAATTCAAAAACCAGATACTGTACAAAGCCAACATGGCAAGCCCTGCCTTCAAACACCTGAAGACAGCTTATAATCTTGCCTGGCTTGAGGAAAAAGGCATCGTAGAATTCCTGAAAGAAAGGCTTCCCGGGTTAAGTTCACTGGTTCTTTATGGCAGCTTTGCAAAAGGAGAAAACGATGAAACAAGCGACATCGACCTTCTTGCAATTTCTTTATCAGCGGAAAAATTAGACCTGCGGTTATCGGAACTTTTAGGAAAAGAGACCTCTTTAATCATATTCACACCTTCGGAATGGAAAGAACAGGCTGAAAAGAACAAAGCTTTTTACATAGATGTTATCACTGAAGGGATTGTTTTATTTGGAACAAGACCGGTGGTGGAATGAACTTGGAAAAGATAAAAGTCAAAGAAAAAGATGCTACTGTTGCAATAAGCTCTGCAAAAGCCTTTTTAGAAGCTATCCGGAGGCTGGTTTAAATGGCAAACGAATCATCAACAATCGTGCAGCGTCTCTGGAACTACTGCAATGTGCTCCGCGACGACGGCGTGAGCTACGGCGATTATGTGGAGCAGTTGACCTATCTTCTGTTTTTGAAAATGGCTGAAGAGCAGACAAAACCGCCTTTCAACAAGCCGTCCACAATCCCTAAAGACCTTAACTGGCACAGCCTTCTTGAAAAAGATGGCGATGCACTTGAAACCCATTACCGCCACATCCTTGAGACTCTGGGAAAAGGGAAAGGTATGCTTGGCGTTATTTTCAGAAAATCCCAGAATAGGATTCAGGATCCAGCGAAACTTAAGCGTTTAGTCGAGCTAATCAATGATGAAACCTGGGTTGGGCTGGACATTGATGTTAAAGGTGAGATTTACGAGGGGCTTTTGCAGAAGAACGCCGAGGACATAAAGAGCGGCGCAGGACAGTATTTCACCCCAAGACCGCTAATCAAAGCCATGGTCGAGGTCATAAAACCGCAGGCTGGAATGACGGTCTGCGACCCTGCATGCGGCACAGGCGGCTTCCTTCTGGCGGCGCATGATTATATCTCAAAGCATTCGATGGACAAGGAGCAGAAAAAGTTTCTCAGGTTCGATACGTTCAGGGGGTATGAGATAGTTGACAACGCCGCTCGCCTGTGTGGAGAAAGCTGCTGCAGGAATGCGATGTTCATACTCTTTTGAGGCTTCCAACAGGCGTGTTTTACGCACAAGGGGTAAAAGCCAACGTGCTTTTCTTCGACAGGAAACATGCCAGCGAAAAGCCATGGACTGAGAAGCTCTGGATATACGATTTAAGAACCAATATGCACTTTACGCTCAAAACAAACACGCTGAAATATGAAGACCTCCTGGATTTCATCAAGTGCTACAACCCGAAGAATCGTCACGAGAGAAAGCCCACGTGGACCCCGGAAACACAAGACGGCAGATGGCGAGCATATACTTATGAAGAACTTGTATCAAGGGATAAGTTAAGCCTTGATATATTCTGGCTGAAGGATGAAAGTCTTGAAGATTCTGAGAACCTCCCCGACCCTGATGTTATTGCAAGGGATATTGCAGAAAACCTTGAATCTGCGTTGGAGGAGTTCAGCAGTATAAAGGTAGATTTGGGGATAAAATAATTTTCATCTTAACTCCCCGCCACGCTGTAATAATACTCCCCTTCCGCCTTCTGCCTCCTGTCAAGCTGCGAGTCAAGCTTATTCACCCTCGGTCTCTTGGTCTCCTCATCCCGCCTGAACGTGATTCCAATGCCTTTAAGGAACCTGTTCATGCCCTGCCTCATGTCAAAAGGTCCGTGCACCTCTCCCCTCTTCATGGGCTCTCCCTCGAACACAAGGAGCCTGTCGCTCAGCATGTCTATCATGTAGATATCGTGGTCAACTACCATTGCTGTAACTTTATTGTTCTCGGCAAATCTCCGGATAACCTTCGTAGCCAGCACCCTCTGCTCAACATCAAGATGCGCCGAGGGTTCATCCAGAAGATACAGGTCTGCCGTCCGTGATAAACACGCAGCTATCGCCACCCTCTGAAGCTCCCCGCCGCTCAGATCATTCACCTTCTGGTTAAGGAGCCGCTCAATCTGAAGCGGTCTTAGGATCTCAGTCTCGTAATAGCTGGTATCAACCTGAGTTGTCAGGGAGCGAAGAAGCTCAGAAACCATCACAGGCTCATCTGCTTTGATATACTGGGGCTTGTAGGACACCTTGATATTCATCTCTATCTTGCCCTCAGTGGGCTGTATTTCCCCTGCCAGTATCTTCACGAAAGTAGATTTTCCGATGCCGTTCGGACCCACAATGCCTGTGACTTCGCCCTTCCTTATCTCCCCGCCCTGCGCCGCAAGCTCGAAGCCTTCATCGTATTTTTTCGCGAATCGTCCAAAGGTCATAAGAGGAGAGACCTCCTTCGCAATCTGGGGCGCATGCACATCGAACTTGATGGCTTCCGTGCGTATCCTGACGTTTTCCTCGCGCAGGAAACCCTTGAGATATTCGTTGATCCCTACCCTGATGCCTTTAGGATGGGTAATCACACCGAAACCTCCCGGCGTGCCGTATGCGATATGCACTACATCTGCGAGCAAATCCAGTATCGCAAGGTCATGCTCAACAACCATCACTGCTTTATTCTGCGCAAGCTCCCTGATAATATGTGCCGCTTTTATTCTCTGGTAAATATCAAGATAAGGGCTTATCTCGTCAATGAAATAGAAATCCGCTTCCTTTGCCACACATGCCGCAAGCGCAACCCTCTGCAGCTCCCCGCCGCTTAATTCTTCGATCTTGCGGTCTGTGATGCCTGCGATGTCGAGTTTGGATAACAGCTCATCCAGTATTCCTCTCTCGTCAGTCCTTGTTAGCAGGCTTGCGACAGTGCCTTTGAATTTCTTGGGAATCATGTCCACGTACTGCGGCTTCTGCGAGGTTTTTACCCCTCCTTTCGATACACCTTCAAGGTAATCGGCAAGTGCGCTGCCGGCATAATATTCAAGTATCTCCTCCCATCCTATCCTGCCACGCCCCAGGTTGGGCTTCAGCGTTCCTGAAAGTATATTTATGGCTGTACTTTTCCCGATTCCATTCGGTCCGAGGATGCCTGTAACCTTTCCAACCACTGGCACCGGAAGCCCGTATAAGGCGAACCCGTTTCTGCCGTACCTGTGCGTGGGCTCCTCAAGTTTCTCGGGCAAACTTATGATCATGATCGAGCCAAACGGGCAGCGGTTGACGCATATGCCGCACCCCACGCACAATTCTTCAGATATGACAGGTTTCCCATCCTCACCTGTTATTATCGTCTCGTCTCCAGTTCTTACCCTGGGGCAGAACTTTATGCACTGAAGCCCGCACAACCTGGGCTGGCATCTATCACGGTCTAAAATCGCAAGTCGCATAATTATTTATTTAATAATAGTGTCCAGAAAACAAGTAAGTAGATGATGATCAAAAATTCCACATACAGCCAGTCCTTTGCCTCAAATTCCTTTACCCTGACGCCGATCAAGGGATATAATAACCTCTGGATGTAATACGAAAGCAGGACCACTAACAAAATGATCGACACCCAGGAAATTCCGGATGCATCCCTGAATTTCAGGAAAAAAAGCAGCGCAAAAGCCGCACTGATGAATGCCGGAAGTACCGTTTTTTTAATTCCTTCGATCAACAACCGCTTCCGCTCATCCGGGGTTTGGGTTTTAGGTTCAGGTTCGGTCTTTTCCTTTTCAGCCACGGTGGTTCACTCTTTCCTGTATATCATAGTACCTATGCCTTCATGCGTAAACAGTTCAAGCAGCAGGGAATGCGGCAAACCGCCGTCGATGATATGAACCTGTCCCACGCCGCCTTCGATTGCAGACGCACTTGATTTTATCTTCGGTATCATCCCGCCGCTTATGATGTTTTCAGCTATAAGGGATTCTATCTCATCGAACGCTATCCTTGAAATACGCGTTTGCGGGTCTTTAGGGTCACGCAGAACGCCGGGCACATCCGTAAGGGAGATGAGTTTTCTGGCTTTGAGGGCGGCTGCGATATCCCCTGCCACGGTGTCAGCGTTCACATTCAGGTCATTGCCTTTTTCATCCGTTGCTATGGGCGATATCACAGGGATGTATCCCTTGCCTGCGAGTATCATCACTATCTCGGGGTTGATGACCTCGGTTTCACCCACCCAGCCAAGGTCGATTTCCTTCTCAACACCGCCGACTTTCACGCGCTGGGGAGCGAGCTTCCTTGCCACGATAAGCCGTCCGTCGCTTCCTGAAAGACCTATACCCTTACCGCCGTGTTTGTTTATGAGCGAAACTATCTTGCTGTTGACATTGCCCACGAGCACCATCCTGGCTATCTCAAGTGTCTCGTCGTCCGTGACCCGAAGCCCTGCCACAAACTCGGGCTTCTTTCCCATGCGCTCCATCTTTTCCGTGATCTCCGGTCCTCCGCCGTGAACGATGACGGGATGTATTCCCACAAATTTTAAGAGCACGATATCCTGCACTATCTTCTCCATTATGTCGGGGTCAACGATTGCATGTCCTCCCATCTTGATTACCATGATGGAATCGTAGAACTCACGGATGTAGGGAAGGGCTTCTATGAGGATGTTTTCGCGCTTGAGCATTCGGGGTTAAAATGGGGAGTCAGGATATTAAAGTTATTCTTAATCGAGAGAAAGCCTTAATATGCATGCAATTCGACTTTATATATAAATAAAGGGCGTGAATGATTGTTCAGGAAATTTTTGGAATCCTATATCGAAGTGTGCAATAATATCGTAACCGAGGCTGCCAATTCAGTGCTGATGTTCGAAGCCGGTGAGCAGGCTGCAATGTCCATTAAAACCATAAAAATAGAGGATATTAACAGGGAATTTGAAAAAGATGGTATCACGACATCCATAGAAATATCTGAAAAAAAAGTTACATTCCACGTTAAAGGCTTACCCCTCTTAGGCAATAGATGTAAATATTGCGATATTTTAAGAGGTTTCTTCGGGGGCTTGGCGAGAAAGCACGTTGACCCCAGATTTTACTGCAAAAAAGGCGCAGAATGTGTTATTGAAGGGGGGAACCGGTGTACATTCATAGCGGAGCTGATTGAATGAATAATTTTAACCGCACACATGACTTTGTCCGGCATCTGGTTCTAAAATCTTCAATTGGATTTTTATTCTAAGGTGTTAAATGCCAAAAGATTTGACAGTAACCCTGAGCGACATAGAATACAAGATTCTAAAAAATTTAAAAATAGTCGAAGGAGTTGATGGTGAGAAGCTAAGAAATCTTTTAAGGGTTTATATAGCGACCGTACCCGAATTAAAGTCGTCTGAATATGCTTTGAGACGGGTTGAACATAAAGATGAGATAGAAGAAAATCTGAGGGATGTCTGGGCACAGTATGAACTCACGGATTACCCGATGGAATACTGGAAAGAAGATAAAACCAACACATTGATCAGCGACCTTGTTGAAATCAACGTTCTTGTAAAAGCAGGAGAAAAACAATTCATACCTTCCAATAAATTCAGAAGCCTCTTCAAGATGCTGCTGCACGATATCGCAACAGAATCCAGGGACAGGGATGAATATTCCGCAGCATGCATGGCTACAATCCAGCTGCTGATGGAATTCGGGGCTGGGAGCCTGAGCAAAGAAACTATAAGAGATGCCACAATTTTTATTAATGAAGGGTGGATGTTTGTCTACGCTACCGCTATTAAAAAGGCAAGGGAGTTCATGAAAACCAAAAAGATGTTTCCTGAGGCTGAAATGCCAATTCCAGAAGTATCATAGAAAAGGAGGCTATACTTATATTCTCCCGCTGCTGTCGCGAATGTCGGTTACTACGATAATTCCTTCCTCTGTTTCAATTGGACTCATGTTAATTTCCACGGGGAACTCACTTCCGTCCTTACGCACGGCAACTGCTCCAAGATGAAGTGCCATTTTCTTCGTGGTTGGTTCTGCAAAGTAGCCGGCGCAGTACCCGGCATGTTTTTCCCTGAAGCGCTCGGGTATAAGGATATCATAGGATTTGCCGAGCAGTTCTTCCCGCTTATAGCCAAATATACTCTCAGTCTGGGTATTGATGAGAAGGATATTGTAGCTACTATCAACAGCCACGATGGCATCGGGTGCAGAATCTATAAGCATCTGGAAATTTCTCTCAGCACGTTTGCGATTGGTGATATCCGTTACCATCCCCTCCAAACCAACAACGTTGCCGCTGGAATCGTATAGAGCATGGGCGTTGATCAAAACCCAATTCTTGCTGCCATCCTTACGGCGTATCTGTGCTTCGAAATTTGTCACGATGCCGCGTGCACGAATCGTGCGCACTAACTGCAAGCGCCGGCCTGGCTCGACATAGAGTTTCCGGGCATTGGTAATACTGGTAATGATTTCCTCTTGTGATTCGTAGCCCAACATGTGTGCCAGCGCAGGGTTTGCCGCCAGGATGCCCCCTTCAATGGAGGTCTGGAATATGCCTTC